>NZ_JAZGLV010000013.1:0-193616 GCF_036409085.1 Mycobacterium sp. 050134 | reverse complement strand
GTCGAGCCAGCCAGGTTGAAGGAGGCTGCGAAGTATTTGCGGCAAGCGGCCGAGCAGGCGGCTCAAGGGGTGAAGGCGACCGAAGAGGCCGACTTACGCAGCACGCTGTACAAGACCCACGGGCCCATCAGTGGGTTGTCGAACGAGGCGGTCGCTGACCAGTCAAACGTGGGTGAGGATGCGGGTCGCGCTATCGAGAAGACCTGCCTGGCATTGGCCGCGGCGTTGGAGGCCGCCGCCGACCGCTACACCACGACCGACCACACCGCCAGCGCCGCGTTGACCCAACCAAGCTAACCGCTGTCCCCGCGAATTCACAGGGCCACGATAAGCGCTCATCACGACGCCCAATAAGTAGCGCGAGCCCATCGGCTCTCTCGCAAAACGCCCATTGCGGAAACGCCTCACACGGGCGAGAGCGCCAACAAGCGATCAACGCTGTGTGACCATCCGATAGTTTCGGCTCGGTCGGCTCGGCGGCTGTCCGGTGATTCGCCGTAGGTGGTTCCGTCACTGGCAGAGGAATTTTCGCGTTATCGGCCGAGTCGCCAACGTCACAGGCGGGAAGACAGCTGCGACAATGCAACCGAATCGCCCCGAAAACTAACCCCAACTCACCGGATCACATTTGACGCCCTTCGTCTCGCTTTCGAAGATGGCGTGGATTAGCGGCGCCTCAGAAGCGGCGACGCAGTGGCTGATACTCGTGCTTAGGGGGCGCTGCGGGTGCCCGAACACAAGGAGCTGCGGGCGATCACTGACCATTAGCATGCGAGCCCGGAGGCGATAGAACCATTGTCGATATTCGTGAACGCCGCCATTCTTATCGCCTGCTCAACCGGCATGGATTGAGAAGGTGCCGGTTTGAACGTTGATCGGATCGGTATGAGTGTGCCCTGAGGTCGCGCAAGATTCATCCCAAACGACCGGGGTGGCTTCGGCGCCACATGCGCTGCTTCGATGCATTCGCAGGATCGGGCGATGGCATTGTCGTCGATCTTGAGGACGGCTTCTTTGGCGTCGGCGGGGCCCGCGCCTTTGCCTGTCCGCTAAAGCCCGGCCCGATGGCGAACCGGTAAAGCAATTAAGTGACCAACTCAACGAAATCGTTGTACTGCGTTATCCAGATGGGTGCTACACTCAATTGAACGGACATTATGTACACGTGTCTTGCGCAGGAGCGGCGCCTAGGCGTATGGGACTTTGGCCGTGGAGAGCTAAATGAACGTAGTAACGATGAGGGTGTTCGCGGAAATTAGTACTTCGGCCCGTCGCGTATCTTTTGGGCGCAAATAGGAGGTCATTCAGAAAGACGAGCCGCGACTGTGACGGGGATTATCGCAGATGTTTTGGGTCGGCCTGCCTGAGTCACGTCGGTATAACGAACTCTGCGGATCTGAGCCGGTGTGGGCGTCCGGCAGTGGACGCACTGCTAATTAACGAGCCAGTTGTGAATGTCACCGATATGAGGCCGTTCGACGCTGAAGGGCGGCGGCAAAGTCGACATTGGCCTGGAGGTCTATTCGAGTGTTAGCAGCGACGATCGCTATGCTGATGCCGCCCCAAACATAGTCTGTCTAGGCTTCGCGCAATCGATCATTGATTCAAGTCCGGATAAATGAGAGACGCCGGGAAGAAATGCCGGCTGAGATTCGACAAGTTAAGGAGAGTTCAAATGAATGCTCTCGCTGATGCAGCACGCATCCTGGGCAATATAGTTGCGATGGGACCGCAATTCATCGGTCTTGATGCTGACTTAACTCCACCAGGGATGGAAACCGGAGGCGGCGGCGAATCTCTAGCGGCAACCGTGACAGGTATGACTGGCAGTCTCGGGGGTATGTTCAGCTCGCGCACAATCCTAAAAGGAATAGACCTGACCGCATCACCAATTGTGAAGTGGGAGCGCGACATAATCAGGAGCCCAGGTTATAAAGCGAGCAATTTCAGGCAGTGGGTCCACAATAACGTAACATACCAAGCTTCGGCCCGATCGCAAGTCGCCAATGCGGGTGTTACTCTCGATCTCGATCCCGATACCAATCGGGAGATAAAGTCTCCCGGTGCTAATACGACTCCGGTGGCCAATATTATTCCGTGGACTATCACTGTGGTGGGATATATGGAGTGGTTGCTGGGCTTGGCCCCGCCCAGTGACGGTGCTGATTTAGAGTCAGGTTCACGGCAATTCGCCGAACTTGCCGAGCAGCTAAAAGTGGCATTTCCCAATCAAAATTGGCGGGGTACTGCATCGGAGGCATACGGTGAGTTCGCGGCAACCCTGCAGGAGACTGCGCTGCAGCTCGCCAAGCTGGACGCGGAATTCGCGGATGTGGTCAAAAGCCAAGGCGAATGGGTTGGCCATATGCGCCTTGGCTTTGGAATATTGACGAATATCCTGACCGCGGCCATCTTTGTTGAGGTCGCTCTACGGATGGCCTGGTCAATCAATGGCGATGCTATAGCGAAGGTCTTCGCTATCACTGTCTCGGGTCTTGCAATCACACTCGCATTGGGCATGTTAAGCACTGCCGCCGGTTTGTCGGTGGAGCATGCTAAGAAAGCGGACGAGTTAACTTCCCGGTACGAGACGTTGGTGCAGGCCGCAACAGCTAAGTCGACAGTGTCTGACTTTCAGGCCATTTCCAACAGCATGTCCGGCGGCGCCGGCGCAGCCCCATCACCGCGGGCCGCCCGCGGCCACGACACCCCCACTGCCTACCGCACCAACACCGACGACACCGCAGCCCAAACAACCCCGTCGACGACTACCGCCGCGGCCGGAACGCTACCGTTTGCCCTGCCAACCGTCACCATGCCCACCCTGGCTCAGGTGGCCACGATGTCTGGGCAATCCGCCCGCGTCTCGGGCCAACTCGCCCAACACGTCAACCTGTTCAACCAGGCCATGGGGCAAGTCCAGCAGATCGCCCAAATGGCCCAACAAAACCAGCCCGCACCACCTCCTGCCCCCGACGCCGAGACCGCCACCGATGTCAATGCCGAGACCGGTGAGGACACCGACGCGGCGGCCGGCAGCCCCGACGGCCAACGCGCACCGGTCGCACAGACTCAATCCGCGCCGCAGCCAGGCGGCGAGCGGATTTTGTGAGCCCGCTGGGCGCCGCGCCAGAACACTGGTTAACCACCAGCCACAAGAGATGAGAAGGGAAACAGTCGATGGCTAATCTCAAGGTCGATCCCACCACGCTGACCGGGTTGGCAAAGATTCAAGACGACGCCGCCAAGCAGGCCGGGACGGCCGCCGAAGCGGCCTCAACCCTGGAGACCCAGGTCTGGATGAGCCACGGCGTGATCAGCGCCGCCTCGAACATTAGTTTCACCGAAGCCGAAGCGGCGCGCCGTGCGGCGGGCGAAGCCATTCAGAAATCCTGCGGGCAACTCGCCGAGAAACTAAACACCGCCGCCGCCGTTTACACCGGCACCGACGAACAGGCGGCGAGCAACCTCGACCGCCAAGTCCTCGACCGCTGACCGATAACCGGGGAGCACCGGTCGCGTCTCACGCACCGGTGCAACGCCATGCCCCAAAAGAGCGCTGACGCTCTTCCCCGCCGCCTCAACCGCTTTCCGGCCATCGCAAACCATGAGGCACACGTCACCGATACCGGCGGCTTTTGACCTGACGAGAAGATTGACGTGAGATGTGCTGGCGGGGTGGGTGGCTCGGTCAGGATGCCTGCTCGAGGGTGACGTGGTAGCCCATGGCTTGGAGTTGACGCACGGCGTTGCTGCGCGCTTTGTGCGGGTTGAGGCGGGTGAAGTAGTCCCCACCGGGATCGTGGTAGGCGGTGTTGGTGGTGGCAAGGTTCCAGATCGCGACGAGCAGTGCGCGTTGAATGGCGACGTTGGCTCTCAGCGGGCCGCGACGAGCAGCGATCCGGCGGTACTTGGCAGCCAGGTAGGTGTCGCGGGTGTGCGAGATCGACATCGCAGCAGTGCCCAGTGCTCCTTGCAGGTATGGATTGCCTGGTCGGGTGCGCCGAGATTTGACCTTGCCGGCTGATTCGTTGTTGCCCGGGGTGTGCCCGCCCACGACGCGAGGTGTTGGGCGGTGCGGAATCTAGTCATGTCGGCGCCGGTCTCGGCGACCACCACGTCGGCGGTGAATCCGCCGATGCCGGGGATGGTGCAGATCAGGTCGCGGAAACGGCGAAAGGGTTCCATCACCACCTCGATTCGGTCGGTGAGCGCCTCGATGGCCGCGGTGTGCTGGTCGATCAGGTCCAGATGCATCCGAGTCAGAAACGCGTGATGGGCACTGAACCGACCGTAGAGAGCTTCTGTGAGCTGCGGGATTTTCCTCCGCAATTGTTTCTTGGCGAGATCGGCCATGGCCGCCGGATCGGTTTCGCCCGTCTTGACCTGCTCTTTTCCCTGGCATGGTCAGTGTTTTGGGGTACTAACCCGGTAAGTTCGAGCGGTGGTGTAAGTGCGGAAGGTGCGGACCGCCTCGGGCGCAGTGGCGGTGCAGGTCGCGCGCAGGAATCGTGGCCAGGTGGAGATCGCGGCCCATGTTGGTTCGGCGCATACCGATGCTGAGCTGGGCATTCTGCTCGACCAAGCCCGCGAGATCGTCACCGGCGAGCAATCGGCCCTCGATATCGAGGTACCGATACGTCCGGCCCGGGTCACCGATGTGCCGGATTGGCGAACCTCGACCCTGATCCCCGCCCCGGCAGCGTCGATGGGGGCGCCGGCGGGGTCAGGACGCACGGTGGCGACGTGCTCACGGTTGCTCTACGACGTCCTCGGCGGCGTCTATGACTGGCTGGGCTTTGATGCTGTGGCCGATCCAGTGTTCCGGGATCTGGTGATCGCCCGCATCGTGGAGCCGACCAGCAAGCTCGATGCGCTGCGAGTCCTGACCGATCTGGGCGCACAAGCGGTGTCCTACAAGACCATTGATCGCCACGTCCGCAAGATCCACGCAGGCGGATACCGCGATGTCGTCGCCGAGAAGTGCTGCGCCTACGCCAGCGACTGCGGCGGGTTGAGCCTGCTGTTGTACGACGTGACCACACTGTATTTCGAGGCCGAGTCCGAGGACGACCTGCGCAAGGTCGGCTATTCCAAGGAATGGCGGATCGATCCCCAGATCATCGTCGGCCTACTGGTCGACTGTACCGGGTTCCCGTTGGAGATCGGCTGCTATCAGGGCAACACCGCTGAGACGACCACCATTGTTCCGATCATCACCAGCTTCCTGCAACGCCACGATCTTGGCGGTACGCCGATGGCGGCATGGTCTCGGCGCCCAACTTCAACGCCCCGACGAGCTCGAACTGTCGTTCATCGTGGGCTCGCGCACGACCAAGGCTCCTGGGGATCTGGAGTCCCATTTCCACTGGAACGGCAACATTTTCACCGATGGGCAGATCATCGACACCGTCACACCCCGGCACGGCAACACCAAAGTCAACAACTCTGCGCTGCGCGCCGAACCAGTCTGGAACTCCGAGGACCATCCCGGTGCGTGGCGGGCGATCTGCCTACTCGGCCCAACGAGCCCGCCGCGACCAGAAAACCCTGGCCGCCCAGGAAGCCCGCGCGCGGGCGATCGTGGCAGGCGAGAAGAAAGCCAAATCAGCCAGATTCGTCAAGGTCAGCGGTGATGATCGCCGCTTCGACGAATCCAGCCTGGCCCGCGCCCAGTCCCTGGTCGGACTCAAAGGTTATGTAACCAACCTGCCCGCCGCGGTGATGCCAGCGACCGAGGTGATCACGAACTACCACGACCTGTGGCATGTCGAACGATCTTTCCGGATGTCAAAGACCGATCTGGATGCCCGCCCCATGTTCAACCGGGTGTATAGGGCCATCGAGGCGCACCTGACCATCGTGTTCGCGCCTTGGCCGTCTCCCACGCCATCCAGGCACGTACCGGCCTGGCCATCGCCAAGACCGTCAAGCAACTCCGGCCACTCCGCAGCGCCACCATCACCATCAACGGCGCCACCCAGACCTTCCCGCCCGAAATCCCCGACGCCCAAAGGAAAATCCTCACCCACCTCGGCTACAAGCCTGGGTACTAAGCGAAATGTCTAAACTCACGATTCACCGCCGCCAGCTCGAAGACCCGCGCGTTGACCGCTTTGGCGGACGGCGCACCGGTAAGGCAATTATGTGACTGATACGACGAAATCGCCGGGCCGAGCCATCCCGACCGGTGTTAGAATAATTTCACTACACAGAACGCACACGTACCCTTGCGTCGGAACGCTAGTGTACACGTCCGGATTTTCGACGGGAAAAGCTAGATGCACTACGAGTTGAATTATGCGACTCCGGGCAATCGCTCGTTGGCTTGAGTTCGGGCGATGAGAGTGCTCGACGAAACACCCACTAAGATTCGAATAGTATAAGGTGAATTCAAATGAATGCCCTCGCTGATGCCGCCCGCATCATCGGCAATTTGGCTACGTTGGGCTCGCAATTCATCGGTCTCGATGCCGACTTAACTCCACCAGGGCTGGATTCCGGTGGCGGCGGTGAATCGCTAGCGGCCGGCGTGACAGGGATGACTGGCAGTATCGGTGGCATGCTCAGCTCTCGCGCTATCCTTAACGGATTGAAAAGGCCCGCGTTTAAACTCGCAGCGTGGGACCGGAATAGGGTCAACAAACTTGCGCAGATTTCGAAATGGGAGAAATCTCAAAAGTGGCTACATAATAATATTATCTACGACGCTGCTAAGCGGTCAGACTTGGCTTACCGGGGTAAACTCCTTCGTATTGACCCCGATAGCGATGCGGAGATAAGAACTAAAGCTGCTAACACGAGTCCAGTGGTGAATATTCTTCCGTGGACTATCAGTGTGGTGGGGTATATGGAGTGGTTGCTGGGGTTATCGCCGCCCGAGGATGGTGGTGATTTAGTGTCGGGTTCACAGCGGTTTGCCGTCCTTGCCGGGCAGCTACAATCGGCGCGTCCGAATCAAGATTGGCAGGGTACGGGGTCGCAGGCCTACGGTGAGTTCGGGGCAGCGTTGCAGGAGACGGCGCTGAAGCTTGCCACGTTGGACGCGGAATTCGCGGATGTGGTCAAAAGCCAAGGCGAATGGGTTACCCATATGCGCCTGGGTTTTGGAATATTGGTAAATATCCTGACTGCCGCCATTTTTGTTGAGGTCGCTATACGGATGACCTGGTGGCAAGGGGCTGGCGAAGTTATTGCAAAGATCTTCGCCATCACTGTCTCCGGACTTGCCATCACAGTCGCTTTGGGCATGTTGAGCACCGCCGCCGGCTTGTCGGTGGAGCATGCCAAGAAAGCGGACGAGTTAACTTCCCGTTACCAGGCCTTGATGCCGCCCGCGGCGTCTGAGTCGATGGTGTCTCGTGTGGCGGCTGGTCCCGGTGGTGCGGTCGTTGCCGGGGGCGCGGCGGAGGTGTCTCGGTCGACTGGTCGGCGAGTGGTGGCGGCGTCTGGGCCCGCGGACAGGTCGGCGTCGTCGGTGTTTGGGTCGGCTATGCCCACGCTTGCTCAGTTGAGGCTGCGGTCGCTAGATGCACCGATGGTGGTAGGCCGTTCTCAAGGGCATTCTTGGTCGAGTAACCTGGTTGCGGGTCCGTTGTTGCGGCGTCCGCCGGCGGCTCGGCGCGGCGACCGAGAGACCGGCGATAAGTCCTCCGAAAGCGCCGCCCAGCCGAACGAGGCTGACACATCAGGAGCTGTCGGCGGCGCGCAGGCCGGCCAGCGTAGTTATTTCGGGTCGGCCCCGACCGGGGTTGCGTCCAGCAGAGCGGTGGACGAGTCGGACCTGATCAGGATGCCGGGCGAGTCGCAGCCGAGTGAATGAAGGTCATCGCGTGATCCTTCGAGTGACCGTCCGAACTCGCTCAAGCGAAGGAATCGACGCGATGGCCACTGGCCGCGGCTGTCGACTGGGCGACTCACTGGTGCCGGGTCGGCCAATGAGCGAGATGTTGGTCGCCGACTCCAGGTAGTGCCAGGGCGAAGTTCTGGCCTGAGTTGGGTCACTTTGAGTGTTTCCTCGATGTTGTGATGCGTTGACCTGTGGTTATGGTTCCGGTTAGTGCACCGGCTAGGCACTAATTCTCGGTAGGCTCGGGCTGGTGGTGTGGATTCGGCGGGTGGCGTTAACCATCCCGAGTTTCATGCGCCCTCGGGGTTCTGTGAGCCGGCCGGTTGGTCGGTCACGAGTTGGGAATAGTAGCGGGTCTCGACTTCGGCGGGTGGGATGCGTCCGACCCGACTTGGGTCACGTATATCGGATCTTGACCAGATGGTCTGCAGCATCTGCTGGCGCGGGCACGCTGGGACGCCGACGCTGGTGTTCGATGAGACCGGCGACGTGAAGAAAGGCACCCACAGCGTGGGAGTCCAGCGCCAATACTCGGGCACCGCTGGCCGCATCGAGAACTCCCAAGTCGGGGTCTATCTGACCTATGCCGCCCCACGCGGGCACGCCCTGAACGACCGCGCCCTCTATCTGCCCAAGTCGTGGACCGAGGATTCCGATCGCTGTGATCAAGCGGGAATCCCGCAGCAGCACAGGGACTTTGCCACCAAGCCGAGGTTAGCCACAGCGTTGATCGACCGCGCGGTCGCCGCACACGTACCGGCCCGGTGGGTGGCCGGCGACGAAGTCTATGGCGTCGACCCGCGGTTGCGGGCAGCCGTTCGCGATCATGGATTGGGCTACGTGCTGGCCGTGGCGGCCAACCGGCGGGTGCCCACCCACGCCGGCCTGATCCGCGTCGACGCGCTGCCGGCCCTGATCCCGCCGCACGCCTGGCAGCGCCACTCCGGCGGCGCCGGAGCGCATGGCCCGCGGCTCTACTCGTGGGCGTGGTTTCGACTGCTCGCCGAAGACGACGCCGACACCGGGGTGCATCATGTGCTGATCCGCCGCAACGACGTCACCGGTGAGCATGCCTACCCGCGCTGCTACTCACCGCGACCGGTGCCGCTGCGCACCCTGGTCGCCGTCGCCGGCCAACGGCGGCGCATCGAGGAATCCTTCCAAGCCGCCAAAGGACTGGTCGGACTCGATCAGCACCAGGTGAGGCGCTGGCGATCCTGGTATCGGTGGACCACTTTGGCCATGCTCGCTCATGCCTTCCTGGCCGTGGCCACCGCGGTCGAACGCGACAGCGCACCCAGTCCCGTTGGCCTGATCACGTTGACGGTCAACGAGTTGCGCCGACTCTTCGACGCGCTGCTACTGGCCACCAACCACACCATCACCACCCTGCTGGCCTGGTCACGATGGCGCCGACGACACCAATACCGCGCACGACAAGCCCACTACCGACGCCGCGAAAACCAATGATCCCTATCTACGGCTGTAGTACTAATGCCTTCTCAAGGCCCACGCAAAGGCGGCTGACGAGCTACGTCGCCTCCCCACCAGTGTGACAAATTGGTGCGTCGCCGCCAATTACGGCGGGTTACGCTTGATGAGCGGTGAAGCGCAAACTCGCACCCGCCTCCAGCCGCGAAGCGCAGGAAGTGATACCCGAAGGGCCTTAAAGTGACGATATTGGCACAAGCCGCGAGCGTGCTTGGGGCAATTGCGGGCCTCGGCGGCGAAATCACCGGGCCGGGTGCAAATCAAGATGGAATTGCCGGCAGCTTCGGCCCCGAAAATATCGCGGCCAGCGCCGCAGGTGGCGCTGCAGATTTGGGAATGCTCGCGTCGTGGGGCGGGCCCAAGACGGTTTACGCGCTTATGGGTACCCAGTTTCGGCAAAGCACTCTCAGCAAGCTTGGGAAAGCGGGCGTACAGCGCCTTGATCAGGCGACGAATATCACGTCCTGGACTTACACCGTTGTGGAAATGATGGAGCTGACCACTGGACTCGGTCCTCCGAATGAAGGCGACAACTTAGAGGACGGTTCAGCTGAATTCACGAAGCTCCACCAGTTGTTACTCTCGGCCATCCCCGACAACGAGTGGCAAGGCTCGGGTTCAGACGCTTACGCCCAGCTGAGTGCGACGCTGCAGAAGCTTGCAGTGACAACGGCCGAGTTGGACACTAAGCTGGCCGACATAGTCAGGGGTCACGCCGAGTGGGTCAACCACATACGGTTGGGCTTCGCGTTGCTAAAGGATCTCCTTTTCGCGGCAATCGTCATCGAAATAACCATGGCTTTCACACTGCCATCGCCCACCGGTTCGATCCTGGCGAGGGCCGTCGCCGTCGCGGTGGCGGGGATTGGAGCGGCCACCGGCCTCATTGCCACGCTGGTAAGTTGTTCCTTCGACGCCGGTGCGAAAGCGGAAGACTTGATGAATCAGTACAACGAGTTGTTGTACCAGACTGGCCAGAAGGGTCGGCTGGCGCAAACGTCGGCGGCCACATCCACCGAGTCCACAGTCGCTGACTTCAACGCCATTTCCAACAGCATGCCCGGCGGCGCCGGCGCAGCCCCATCACCGCGGGCCGCCCGCGGCCACGACACCCCCACTGCCTACCGCACCAACACCGAAGACACGGCACTCACAGTAACCCAGTCGAAGACCACTACCGGCGGGGCCGGAACATCCTCGTTCACCCTACCGACCATCACCCTGCCCACCCTGGCTCAGGTGGCCACGATGTCTGGGCAATCCGCCCGGATCTCTGGCCAACTCGCCCAGCACGTGAACCTGTTCAACCAGGCCATGGGTCAAGTCCAGCAGATCGCTCAGATGGCCCAACAGAACCAGCCCGCACCACCTCCTGCCCCCGACACCGAGACCGTCACCGACGTCAATGCCGAGACCGGTGAGGACACCGACGCGGCGGCCGGCAGCCCCGACGGCCAACGCGCACCGGTCGAACAAACCGCCCCCGGTGCCCCACCGGCACAGCGAGGCGGCGAGCGGATTTTGTGAGCCCGCTGGGCGCCGCACCAGAACACTGGTTAACCACCAGCCACAAGAGATGAGAAGGGAAACAGTCGATGGCTAATCTCAAGGTCGATCCCACCACGCTGACCGGGTTGGCGAAGATTCAAGACGACGCCGCCAAGCAGGCCGGGACGGCCGCCGAAGCGGCCTCAAACCTGGAGGTCCAGGTCTGGGTGAGCCACGGTGTGGTCAGCGCCGCCTCGAATATCGGTTTCACCGAAGCCGAAGCGGCGCGCCGTGCGGTGGGCGAAGCCATTCAGAAGTCCTGCGGGCAGCTCGCCGAGAAACTACGCACCGCCGCCGCCGTTTACACCGGCACCGACGAACAGTCGGCGAGCAACCTCGACCGCCAAGTCCTCGACCGCTGACCGATAACCGGGTAGCACCGGTCGCGTCTCGCGCACCGGCGGACGTGCAACGCCACGCCTCAAAAGAGCGCTGACACTCTTCACCTGCCGCGCCTCGACAGCTTTTCGCACAGTAAACGGCCCACACGCAGCAAACCAGTAAGGACCGAGGAATGCAGATATTCGCCGACGCTGCCAGGGTTATCGTGAAGTTGAATAGCCTCGTAGCGCAATTCCATGGCGAGTCGCTGGCAAGCCTCGTGAGCAGCAAGGCCGCAGATGGGTTGGGGGGTGCGGCGTCCGCAGCTTTCATGTTCCGCGGCCCGCTCACCCCCATGCTGCAAACGGCCCTGGGGCGGAAACAGTTCGCCGCACTGGCTCAGCGCTTGGCTCTTCGACCCGGTACACAAGCCGCCGCTGGGGTCAGCGTCATCCTCTCGACGATTACCGTCGTTCAATTTCTCGAAGCGACCATCGGACTGGGATCACCGCATGATGGGTCCGATCTCGAAATCGGCTCGAGACAATTCGACGAGCTTTCCCGGCAGCTCACCGCCGCGATGCCGCATAGCGGCTGGCAGGGTGCGGGGGCGGAGGCGTACACCCTGACGAACGTGACAGTGAGGCGGTTGGGGCTAGCGCTCGCAGCACTCGACAAAGAGCTGGTTGAAGTGATTCGCTCTCATGCCGACTGGGTTAATCACACGCGCTTGGGCTTTGGGCTGCTCAAGGATGCGCTTGTCGCGGGTTTGGTCGTAGAGGTCGCTATGGCGCTCCTGCCTCCCCCCGCCGGTCCCCTTGCCGCGCGGAATTTCGGTCTCGCCGTTGCTACCCTTGGCATCCTCGGCGCCGCAGGCATGATCGGCATGTTGTGCTCTGTCTCGCTCGACAACGCCCAGCAGGCCAACGCGTTGACGGCTAAGTACAATGACCTCCTCCCAGTGACAGGAACATCAACTCCCCTCGTCCCCAAGAATGCCTGGTCCTTAGCTCCCGCCGTCGAGGCCACCCATACCGACCAGATCAAAACGCCTAGTTCTGACAACGCTGCAGCCGCATCCTTGCCCGGAGATCGCCGCGAGGCTCGGGGAGTTAATCGCAGGAAAACAGCTATTCCGACTACCAAGCTCATCACCGGCTCATGCGCCGAACAGCGCACACTCGCCAGGCGATCCACTCGGGCTGATGCAGGGTCGGGACCTACTGCTCAGATCTCTGAGCGCACGAAGTCCGATGGCCACACGATGAGACAAGTGCAACCAGTGGTAACGCTGAGCGCAGAAGGCGGGGCTTCCAGCACCGCAGAACCGGCGCGGTTCGACGGCCCGTGCACCGCGCCCACCGAATTCGCTGGGCAGAAAGCGATTACGGCGCTCCCGTCGAGAATCTGAATGTCGACGCAAGTGTGGCGCGCGCAGTTCGCGGCGAGTAGAAAGTCAGCTAACAAGGAGGGATGCCATGCCACTATTCAACGTTGCACTGGGATACCCACATAGTCGGGCTGAGCGACAGACGCAGCAGGGGCGCGACCGATGCAATCCGTAGCGTTCAAGCGGCGGTGGCGCTTGACCAGCGATTCGCACGAGGCCGCAGCCCAGAGAACCAGTCGTACATCAGGCCGAATGATCTTCGACACAACCAGCGGCCGGAGCGTATCTGCGGTACCGCGGATTTGCCAGGGCGTGGACGCGGACTCGACTTGCGTTCCGGACAAACACGCGCTCCCCTATTAGCCATGTCGTCTCCTCACACGCCCTACCAGATCGGACAGCTCGAGGATGTCGTTGGCGTGGGCCTGACAATCGACGGCATGCTGTTCATTGCCGATCGCATGCACCTGGTCGACTTCCCACCCACCTTGGGCATCCGGCCGAACATTCCCCAAGAGGATCTGCGTGAACTCGTCTGGGACCAAGTGCGCCGTGATCTCACAGCTCAGGGGGTATTAGACCACTACGGTCACCCGCACCCGGCCGTGGCGGTGATGGTCGACACCTTGAGTAGGCCCGACCGAACGCTGGAGGGCCGGTGGTGGCGCCGTGATGTCGGCGGGGTCATGGTGCGGTTCGTCATCTGCCGCAAGGGCGAGCGTCATGTCATCGCAGTGCGCGACGGCGATATGGTTGCGCTGCAACTAGTGGCCACCCAAGTCGGCCTGGCAGGTATGGTGACCGCCGTGCTCGGGGACGCCGAACCGGCAAACGTCGAACCGCTCACCGGCGTTGCGAATGAAGTGGGCAAGTGCACCACGCCGGACCAGTTGGTCCAGTACGGTATCGCGCCGACTTCGGCTCGCATTTACGCCGACATGATCAGCAATCCCAGCAGCTGGGTGGAAATCGTTGCCAGCCAACGCCATCCAGGCGGCACGTCTACCCAAACCGAAGTGGCAGCCGGGGTCCTCGACTCGGCACACGGGCGCATAGTGTCGCTCCCGCGCCGAGTCGGTGGCGAGCTCTATGGGAGCTTTCTATCCGGAACCGAGCACAATCTGCAGCGGGCGTTGGAGAGCCTGGTCGACTTTCTTCCAGCAGGTAACTGGCTGGACGAGGTCCTCCACGGGCACAGCTTCGCCGCGGCGGCAGACCCCATACCTACGAAACTTAAGTAAGGAAAGCCATGCCGCAACACGATAACCACGATGATCTCGCCGCCCTGGATTTTGCGAACGAGGAAGAGCGTGACGACGACGTCGCCGATTCTGATCCGTTGAATTTCTCCACCGACGCAGAAGACACCGACGCAGCCGTTGAAGCGCTCGATGCGTTCGCGCCGGCCGAACCCGAAGATACCGGGGACGAGCTCGACGCCATTGATTCGCAGACCGCAGCGTCGGCGACGGAGGCGGATGAGGCGGAGAACCTAGAGCTGTACACGGTCACCAACCCTCCTGATACTGTGTCGGTCTCCGCTCTCATCGACGGCAGGATCCACCAGGTCCACCTTTCGGCGAAAGTGACTAACATGAGTGAGTCGGAGCTGACTGAGGAAATTCTTGTGCTGGCGGATCTGGCTCGACAGAAGGGGTTGGCCGCCCAACACGCCTACCTCTTGGGAGAAGCTGTCAACCCCGAAAACGCCGGCGAACTGGACCCGAAAACCGCCGAGGTTTTGCGCGACTTCATGGAGAACGGCATGAAATTGACAACGCCGGAACAAGCGGCTGCGGCCCAGGCTGAAGTATTCGCTACTCGATACGCGACAGAACAATGAGTGACCGCCTGGCCGGCCTGTTCGAGAGCGCGGTCGGGATGTTGCCCGTATCTGAGGCGCGGGCACTGGATCTCTTCACCGAGATAACGGAATGCGACGAGTCTGCATGCGATGCATGGATCGGTCGCATACGTTGCGGTGACGCTGAACGGGTCACCCTTTTCCGCACCTGGTACTCGCGAACTAACTTCGGGCGGTTGTCGGGCGCGGCACAGATTTCGATGAACTCGCTCAATGCCAGGATTCCGATCGGCGGTCTCTATGGCGACATCACCTATCCCCTGAACTCGCCCCTAGCGGTCACCATGGGTTTCGCCGTCAACGAAGCGATGCATGGAAACTACGCCGACGCTATGGAGGCCCTCCAGGACGCACCGTCCGCCGGTGCGGAGCACCTGCTGTCCTGGGTAAAGGCGGTGATCTACGGTGAGGCGCAACGTTGGACCGACGTCGTCAACGAAGTCCGGGGCGCCGCCAAGTGGCCCGACAAATTCCTTGCCGCAGCGGCGGAAGTGGCTCACGGCGTCGCAGCCGCGAATCTCGGATTATTCACCGAGGCCGAACGCCGGCTCACCGAAGCGAATTCCTCGCCGGCGGGCGAGGCCTGCGCACGCGCCATCGCCTGGTTCCTCGCTATGACGCGGCGTAGCCAGGGAAATGAAGATGCCGCCGTGGCCCTCTTGGAGTGGCTGCAGACCACGCACCCGGACCGGAAGGTTGCGGAGGCGCTGGGCGACAAGTCGTATCGTCTTGCAACAACGAGCGCCGAACAGATTGCCGCCCGCACCGACCCGTGGGACGCTTCCACAGTCGTCGCCGACACGTCCGGGCGCGATAAGTTGCTCGCTGCAGCAGAAGAAGAATTGCAACGGCAGATCGGACTGACCAGAGTCAAGGACCAGGTCGAACGTTATCGCGCCGCAACCCAGATGGCGAGAGTTCGTGCCGCTCGTGGGATGAAGGTTGCGCAACCGAGCAAACACATGATCTTTACCGGGCCGCCCGGCACCGGCAAGACGACCATTGCGCGGGTGGTAGCCAATATTCTGGCTGGCCTGGGGGTGACCCAGGAGCCGAAACTCATCGAGACGGCGCGTAAGGACTTCGTGGCGGAGTTTGAGGGGCAGTCGGCAGTAAAGACAACGAAGACAATTGATCGCGCCCTCGGCGGCGTGCTGTTTATCGACGAGGCGTATACGCTGGTGCAGGCGCGCGATGGCCGAACTGACCCGTTCGGCCAGGAGGCCTTGGATACCCTGCTGGCGAGAATGGAGAACGATCGCGACCGCCTCGTGGTGATCATCGCAGGGTACGAATCCGACATTGACCGCCTCTTAGAGACCAATGAAGGTCTGCGGTCACGCTTCGCTACCCGCATCGAGTTCGACTCTTACTCTCCCGAGGAGATCTTGGAAATCGCGCAAGTCATCGCGATCGGCAACGATTCGTCGCTCACCGGAGAGGCAGCAGAGCGCCTTCTTGAGGCGGCGAAGCTGCTGAGTCAACGACAAGTACGCGGCAAACCCGCACTCGATATCGCCGGCAACGGTCGCTATGCGCGTCAGCTAGTAGAGGCGGCCGAGCAGTATCGAGACATTCGTTTGACTCGGGCCGTCGACTTTGAGGACCTCGACGTTGACCGCCTGCGTGAGATCAACGTTGAGGATATGGCCGAGGCAATAGCCGCGGTGCACGGACGGCTGAACATCACCGAGTAACGCATGGCGAATTTCCGGCTCACTACCAAGGTCCAGGTCAGCGGGTGGCGCTTCCTGCTGCGGCGTCTGGAACATGCCATCGTCCGTCGCGACACACGAATGTTCGACGACCCGCTGCAGTTCTACAGTCGCTCGATCGGGTTCAGCGTCCTTATCTCGGTTTTGATTCTGGTCGGCACACTGGCACTGGCCTACTTCAAACCACAGGGCAAACTCGGCAGCGGCGATCTGTTCGTCGACCGCGGCACCAGTCAGTTATATCTAATGGTGTCGGGGCAACTGCATCCCGTCTATAATTTGACGTCAGCGCGCTTGGTGCTAGGAAAACCTGCCGAGCCCGCCTTCGTGAAATCTTCCGACTTGAGCAGGTTGCCTAAGGGGCAGGCCGTCGGAATCCCCGGCGCTCCCTACGCCACACCCGTCTCGGCGGACTCATCGTCGGCCTGGGCCCTGTGTGACAGCGTCATGAGAGCCGACACGATCAATCCCACGCTGCAGACCTCGGTGATAGCGATGCCGCTGCAAACCGACTCCTCGGTGGATCCCCTTCGTCAGAACGAGGCATTGCTGGCATCCTTCCAGGGCAAAGACTGGATCATCACCTCGAAGGGACGGCACGCTTCCGATCTGGCCGACCGATCCCTCACTACGGCTCTAGGCATACCGGTGGGTGCGAAACCCACTCCAATCTCGGCTGCCATGTTCAACGCACTCCCGGATGCCGGGTCTTGGCGGCTGCCGCCGGTGCCACAAGCGGGCGCACCCAACACCCTCGGGTTACCCGACCAATTGGTGATCGGATCAGTCTTTCAAGTTCAAACCGTCTACGGTCCCCAATTTTTCGTGGTGCTGCCGAATGGCGTCGCGAGGGTCAACATCAACACTGCTTCAGCCCTCCGCGCCATCGAATCCTACGGCTTGGACGCCATACCGTCTGTCGTCAAGAGTCAAGTCTTTAAAATTCCCGAAGTTGAATACTCTTCGCCGCTACCGGACGAAACGCTCAAGATCGTCTCGCGGCCCGACGAGCCCGACCTCTGCTGGAGCTGGGAACGCAAGACTGGCGAGCGTTCGCCTCAGACAGCTGTTTTGACGGGTCGACACATACCTCTGCCACCGTCGGCCATGCGTGAAGGCATCAAACAAATTCAGGGATCGGCGACCATCTACATCGACGGCGGCAAATACATCCAGTTGCAATCGCCAGATCCGCGCTACGGCGAGTCTCTCTATTACGTTGATCCTCAGGGTGTTCGCTACGGGCTGCCCGATCAGCAAACCGCCAACGCGCTAGGTCTGTCCTCGCCCAAACCAGCACCGTGGGCGGTCGTCCGTCTCTTGGTAGACGGCCCCGTGCTGTCTAAAGAAGCGGCACTCCTCGAGCACGACACTCTGCCGCCCGACCCCAAGCCTCGAACATTGCCAGCGAGCCCAGGAATTCCTTCATGACGACAAAGAAATTCACACCGACCGTCACCCGCGGTCCTCGGCTCACACCTGGCGAGATCAGCCTGGCTCCTCCGGAGGACCTAGGCCTAGATATCCCCGCGTCGGGCGTTCAGAAGGCCCTTCCTTACGTTATGGGCGTCTGCATGGTCGGCATGATCGCGATCATGCTGATCACGGGTACCAGGCAACTGTCGCCTTATATGTTGATGATGCCGCTGATGATGATCATGATGTCGATGGGCATGCTGGCCGGAGGCGGCGGCAACAGCAAGAAAGTGCCCGAGATAAACGCCGACCGCAAAGAGTATCTCCGCTACCTGGCGGGACTCCGTCCCCGGGTAACGTCTTCGGCCAGCGCTCAAGTTGCGTTCTTCGGCTACCACGCACCGCACCCCGACGACCTCCTGTCAATTATCGGCACACCCCGGCAGTGGTCGCGGCCGGCCAACGCCGACTTCTATCTCGCCACACGAATCGGGGTTGGCGATCAACCGGCTGTAGACCGGCTCATGAAGCCGTCGGCCGGCGGCGAGCTGGCCGGGCCGTCCGCCGCACCGCAGCCTTACCTCGAGCCGGTCGCAAATATGTGGGCGATCAAATTCTTGCGTACTCACGGGCTGATTCACGACTGCCCTAAGCTGCTTCAGCTGCGCACCTTTCCCACCATTGCGATCGGCGGCGACCCACAAAAGGCCGCGGGGCTCCTCAGGGCGATAATCTGCCACCTTGCCGTTTTCCATCCGCCAGACCTGCTGCAAATCCGCGTGCTGACCGACGACGTTGAAGATCCCGAGTGGTCCTGGATGAAGTGGCTTCCGCACGTCGCACATCCAACCGAAACCGACGCGGGCGGCCCCGCCCGAATGATTACTGCCCGCGTGGACGCTTTTTCTGATCTGGCCGCGCGCGGCCCGCACACGCCGGATTCGCTTCCCGGGGGTCCTTACGTCGTGGTGGTGGATCTCACCGGCGGTAGGGCCGGTTTTCCTCCCGACGGTCGTGCTGGTGTCACCGTCATCACGCTCGGTAATCATCGCGGTTCGAATTACCGGATCAGGTTGAGCGAGAACGGCTCCGCCGACGACCGACTGCCCGGTCAATCCTTTCGGCAAGTGACGGCGAGCTCCGACTACGTAACAGACTTACAAGCCACCCGCATCGCGCGGAAACTGGCGGGCTGGTCGATTACCGGCACGATTGTCGACAAAAATTCTCGAAAGCAGCCCAAGAAGATCGCTACCGAATGGCATCAACTCGTGGGGGCCCAGAGCGTCGAAGAGGTGACCCCGAACCGGTGGCGAATGTTCACAGACACCGACCGCGACCGCCTGAAGATCCCGTTTGGTCACGAAATCAAAACGGGCAACATCATGTATCTGGACATCAAAGAGGGCGCCGAATTTGGCAGCGGGCCGCACGGCATGCTGATCGGCACAACCGGTTCGGGCAAGTCCGAATTTCTGCGCACGCTCATTCTGTCGCTCGTGGCGACGCACCACCCCGACCAGGTGAACCTGCTTCTTACCGACTTCAAGGGTGGCTCAACGTTCCTCGGCATGGAAAAACTTCCGCACACAGCGGCGGTGGTGACCAATATGGCCGAAGAAGCCGAGCTCGTTAGCCGAATGGGCGAAGTCTTGACCGGCGAGCTTGACCGCCGGCAGGCGATCCTGCGCCAAGCGGGGTCCTTGGTGGGCGCGGCCGGCGCACTCTCCGGCGTGGCCGAGTACGAGAAATACCGCGAGCGGGGCGCCGAGCTGCCGCCTCTGCCAACGCTGTTCGTCGTGGTTGACGAGTTCGCCGAGCTCCTGCAGAGCCACCCCGACTTCATCGGCCTGTTCGACCGAATTTGCCGCGTGGGACGCTCGCTGCGAGTGCACCTATTGCTTGCCACGCAGTCGCTGCAAACGGGCGGTGCCCGTATCGACAAGTTAGAGCCAAACCTGACCTATCGAATCGCCTTACGCACCACCAGTTCCCATGAATCGAAGATGGTCATTGGTACCCCCGAAGCGCAGTACATCACCAATAAGGAAAGCGGCGTCGGGTTCCTCCGGGTGGGAATGGAAGACCCGGTCAAATTTCGCACGCTGTACACTGGCGACCCATACACCGCGGCCACACCGGTCGAAGTCAACGGCAACGGTGAGGGACTTGGATCGGGAGACGGACCGAGACGACTACACATCCAACGATTCACTGCCGCGCCAATTGTCGACGAAATGACCTCGGCATGAAACTCGCCGACGCCGGTGCGCTTCAAGTCGTATCCACGGGCGCGAAGGGGCGCAAAGTCGAGGAGCGGCGATGACTATCGAATCTCACTCGGAGTCCCGCGCCTTACGTGAAGTGGTTTTGGAACAACTCAGCACGACTGAGTCACGTGCGTACAAAATGTGGCTGCCCCCGCTGACGGACCCGACTCCGGTCGGCGAGCTGATCGCCCGCGACAAGCATCAGCCATTGTGGTTCCCGCTGGGCATCATGGATGAGCCGCGCCGGCACCTACAAGGCGTGTGGGGGGTCGACGTCTCCGGGGCAGGCGGCAACATCGGTATCGCCGGCGCACCGCAGACGGGAAAATCGACACTTCTACAGACCATGGTGCTGTCGGCGGCCGCAACGCACACCCCACGGCAGGTGCAGTTCTATTGCATAGACCTCGGCGGCGGCGGGCTGATGTACCTCGAAAACCTCCCCCATGTCGGCGGCGTGACCACTCGCTCCGAACCCGACCGGGTCAAGCGTGTCATTGCGGAAATGCAAGCCGTCCTGCGACAACGCGAAGCCACCTTCAAGCAATACCGGGTTGGTTCGATTGCCGCATACCGGCAACTTCGGGAGGACCCTAATCAACCAGTTGCAGCTGATCCGTTCGGCGACGTGTTCCTGGTAATCGACGGGTGGCCGGCTTTCGTCAGCGAGTTTCCGGATCTGGAATCGCAGGTTCAAGAATTAGCGGCGCAAGGCCTCTCGTTCGGCGTCCATACCGTGATCACCACGCCGCGGTGGACGGAACTCAAGTCGCGCGTCCGCGACTACCTCGGCAGCAAGATCGAGTTCCGGCTCGGCGACGTCAACGACACGCAGATCGACCGCGCCACCAGGGCAATACCCGCGAATCGTCCGGGTCGCGCCATGTCGGTCGAGAAGCATCACCTGATGATCGGCGTGCCTCGATTCGATGGCGTCCACAGCGCCGACAACATAGTCGAAGCGATCACGTCTGCAGTCAATGAGGTTGCGGCGCAGTACACGGATCAGGCGCCCCGCGTTCGGGTGCTACCCGAACGCGTCTACCTCCATGAGCTCGACCCCCAGCCGCCCGGGCCCGATTCCGACTACCGCGCCCGGTGGTTGATCCCAATCGGACTCCGCGAAACAGACTTGTCGGTGGCCTATACCGACATGTCGACGACACCGCACTTGTTGATCTTCGGCGGACCCAAATCAGGTAAGACTCGGACGGCTCATGCCATCGCGCGTGCCATCTGCGCGCGCAACAGTCCTGATCAAGTGCGCTTCATGCTCGCCGATTACCGCTCGGGCCTGCTGGATGCGGTGCCGGACACCCACCTGCTCGCCGCAGGGGCGATCAACCGCAATAGCGCGGCGCTCGACGAATCCATCAAGGCACTCGCCGCGAACCTGCAGAAACGTTTGCCGCCGGCGGACCTGACGACTGCACAGCTACGTTCCCGATCGTGGTGGAAGGGATTCGACGTCGTGCTGCTCGTCGATGACTGGCACATGATCGTGGGAGCCGCCTCCGGAATGCCGCCAATGGCACCACTAGCTCCGCTGCTGCCCGCGGCGGCCGATATCGGCCTGCACATCATTGTGACCTGCCAAATGAGCGCCGCGTACAAGGCCACGATGGATAAATTCGTCGGTGCCGCTTACGGTGCGGGATCGCCCACATTGTTCCTTTCAGGCGACAAGCAGGATTTCCCGTCCCGAGAGATCGAGGTGAAGCGCCGCCCGCCCGGCCAGGCATTTCTGCTCTCGCCCGAGGGCAAAGAGGTCATCCAGGCCGTGTACATCGAGCCGCCAGAAGAAGTGCACCCAGCACCCCCCAGCGGCGGATAGGATTGTCTCAATCCCAGCAAAGGGGCGAAACCTTGGGAACCGGGCACGGCATTCGATCGGCCAGTCAGGTGTCCCACGAGCTGCTTTACCGGGACGAAGAATTGAATAAGAAGTTCACCGAAGTCTCACTCGAAACCTGATCCGGCCGCTGACAAAGCTGTGCCGACCCACGCTTACCCGCATTGTGCGCACCTTCTCGATGGAAAGGACCTGATTGCAGTGTTGTGGCACGCAATGCCACCCGAGCTGAACACCGCGCGGCTGATGGCCGGCGCGGGTCCTGCTCCGATGCTGCAGGCCGCTGCCGGGTGGGAGGCCCTGGCCGTTGACCTCGACAATCAGGCCACCGAATTGGCGGCTAAGTTAGCCGCTCTCAAGGGCGTGTGGAGCGGTGCAAGTAGCGAAAGGGCGATTGCGTCCGCCACCCCGACGGTTGCCTGGTTGGAGATGTCGGCGCAGCAAGCGCGGCAGCGCGCCCAGCAAGCTACGGCGCAGGCTGCCTCTTATCTGAAAGCCCTGGCGACGACTCCGTCGCTTCCGGAAATCGTGGGCAATCACATCACGCATGCGGTTCTCACGGCGACCAACTTCCTCGGAATCAATTTGGTCCCTATCGGTTTCAACGAGACCGACTACTTCGTACGGATGTGGAATCAGGCCGGGACAGCGATGGACCTCTATCAGGCAGAGACGGTCGCCAATACCATGTTCGAAGAGATTCCGCCGATGGAGCCGATCCTTCAACCCGAAGCCGCCGAGGCGGTACGCGCTAGCATCCTGTCCGAGCTCCCCTCGGAACTCGCGCCTAGCGCAGCGCGCGCGCTCGGTGCAGCAGCAGCTGAGTTGGACTCCGTCACACCCGATCTCGCGGGCTCTCTTGAGGAGGGGCTCGGACAAGTCCTGAGCGGACTCAACCAAGTGGGTCAGCTGAGCGGGCCAATGCAGCAGCTGATGCAACCGGTGCAGCAGCTTACCTCGCTGGCCAGCCAAACCAATCAGGCGGGCGGCGGCATGCCTGAGGCCCCCGCCGGGTCGGTTGAGCCGGGCGAGACCGGACAAGTCGGCCTTCTCGGTGCGAGTCCATTGTCGAACCATCCGTTGGCCGGAGGCTCGGGTCCGAGCGTCGGAATGGGCCTCATGCACGCTGAATCCCTTCCGGGCGCAGGGGGATCGGCAGCGCGCACCACGCTGATCAGCGATCTTATCGACAAGGCCCCTCAAGTTGCACCGGCCAGCGGCGCAGCCGGAGCCTCCGCAGCGGCTGGTGGTTCCGCCCCTATGAGCATGATGGGCGCCGGCGCGCAGGCCGGCTCCGGCGGCAGGGCGGGGTTAGCGATCCCCGCGCTGCTCGAGCAGCAGAGTAGCGACGACGGCTATGGCTCGACATTCGAGTCGGAGGACCACGACGACTGGTGAGAGCCGACAACCACAGACTTCCCGGCCGCCCGGCCGGAAGGCTTGCCATCAAGTTGGCGAGAACAGCAACACAGAAAGTAGTCAAGCATGGCAGAGATGAAGACTGATGCTGCTACCCTCAGCGCCGAGGCTAGCAACTTCGACCGGATCTCCGGTGAGCTTTCCCGCACCATCGGCGCGGTAGAGCAGACGGGCGGCGAATTGGCCGGACACTGGCGCGGCGCGGCCGGCGCGGCGGCCCAGCAGGCGCTGGCCCGCTTCCACGAAGCCGGTCAGGCCCAGATCAAGGCCCTCGGCGAGATTCACAACAACATCTCGCAGGCTGGCGTCCAGTACCAGCAGGCTGATGACGAGCAGTCCAGCTCGTTGTCGGCTCAGATGAACTTCTAATAACAATCATCGGGAAAGAAGAGGATCAGAGCATGTCAGAACAGTCATGGAATTTCGCAGGTATCGAGAGTGGCGCAGGCTCCATCGCCGGCGCCGTGCAGACCACTCAGGGACTGCTCGACGAGGGCAAGGCGTCGCTCGCGAAGCTTGCCGCGGCATGGGGCGGCAGCGGTTCCGAGGCGTACCAGCAAGTGCAGCAGCGTTGGGATGCAGCGTCTGCCGAGCTGAACGCCTCGCTTCACGCGTTGTCCCAGCGCATTTCCGAGGCGGGTCAGTCGATGGCTCAAACAGAGGCTGGCGTCACCGGAATGTTCAGCTAACAACAGAGCGAACGCCGAAGTACGGGATCGGGCCGGGTACTCCAACTAAGGAGCCCGGTCCGTTCCGTGCTTTATCGCCTAACGACGTATGAGAGGTTGTCATGGGCGCCGATTACGACCGACTTTTCCAGTACCCCGACGGGACCGAATTGCCGGAAGAGATTGGCGCAGACGGCGACTTCAACGTCAGCTTCCCCGCCCCGGCCAAGCCGCCTAGCCAAGTCACCCCAGACGGGCCGCAGCAAGCCGGCATTCCGCCGGGCCCGACCGCGTCCGCGGCGCCGGCAACACTCGTGCAACCGGAAAGTGCGACTCCCGCGCCGCCAGTGGATTGGATCGCGCCAGCAGCGCCTGCTCAGCCGAGACGCCAGTCGCCCCCGCTGCCCATCGACCGGATCGGGCGCCACGCACCAGCCGATGCTGAAAGCCCAACCGACCGGATGCCGGCACAACGAAGCGAGCCGGCCGCACCACCCAACAACGCGCCGAGCCGGGTACCTGAAGCAGGTAATACCGCTCACCATGCGCGCCACGCGCGTCATGCGCGTAGCTCCCGAAGTCCACGTGCACAACAGCACATACCTTCGCTCGAAGATCGAAGCGATTTCAAGGCCACTGATGCACAAGCCGCGGCGGAAACTGCCCAATTCGGGCTTCCCGATGACACACCGACACATCCCGATTCGATTCATGTCCCCAGGACCGCACGCCACGCACCGTCTGCGGTTGCGCACATCGCCCTCATGCCGATTCAAAAGCCAGCGAGTAAGCCGGTTCCTCGCCGAGGATGGCGGCGCTGGGTCTTCAAGCTGACTCGTATCAACTTGGGTCTATCGCGAGAGGAAAAGCAAGAGCTAAGTCTCTGCAATGACATTCGTAATACTCCCCGAGGTTCCTATCAGATCGGGATTCTGGGCCCGAAAGGCGGCGTCGGCAAAACGAGTCTGACTGTGACGCTGGGTTCGTTGTTCGCTCAACTGCGCAACGACCGCATTTTGGCGTTCGATGCCGATGCCGGTTCCGGTAATCTGGCGGATCGAGTCGGGCGCCAGTCGAAAGCGACCATCACCGACCTCCTAACCGAGCGGGACCTTTCGCATTACAACAACGTTCGAGCCCACCTCAGCGCCAACGCGGTCGACCTCGAAGTCCTTGCCGCGCCGGATTACAGCACCACGCCCCGCGCGTTAAGCGAATCGGACTGGCACCGTGCAGCGGACGCAGTGCCCCGATTCTATAATTTGACGTTGATCGACTGCGGGGCAAGCTTGCTCGATCCGGTTACCCAAGGCGTGCTCTCGACGATCTCCGCCGCAGTGATCGTTTCGAGCGCGTCAATCGACGGTGCCCGCCAAGCCGCGATCGCGATCGACTGGCTCCGGAACAACGGCTACCAGGATCTGGTAGGCCGCAGCTGCATAGTGATTAACCACGTCGCGCCCGGCAAGCCCAACGTGGCCGTCAAAGAATTGACTCGAGAGTTCGAGAAACACGTACAACCCGAACGAGTATTTGTGCTGCCCTGGGATGAACATATCGCCAAGGGCACCGAGATCCAGCTTGACCATTTAGGCCGCGCGTACAAGCGTAAGCTGATTCAGCTGGCCGCAGCACTGTCCGCCGACTTCGACAGGGGTAAGGACAATTGAGCGCACCAACCGCAGCTCGTACTACCGCGAGCACGACTACCAAGTCAGCGCCGGCCAAGCCCCCGGTGACGCGAGTCACGATTCTCACCGGTAAGCGGATGACAGACGTGGTGCTGCCGCCGTCTGCCCCAATCGAGAGCTATATCGACGAGACCGTAACGGTACTGGCCAGCCTGCTGGAAGGAACGCCTGCAGAAACATTGGCCGAGTTTGATTTCTCGGCGCAGGGTGCTTGGACGTTCGCTAGGCCGGGCGCGCCTCCAATCAACCCGGACCAATCACTCGACGAGGCAGAAGTGGTTGACGGCTCGTTGCTGCTCTTGGTATCGGTCAGTCGCACCGAGCGTTACCGACCATTAGTCGAGGACGTGATCGACGCGATCGCGGTGCTCGACGAATCGCCTTCGTTCGACCGGCCCGCGCTCAATCGCTTTGTGCACGTTGCGATTCCAGTGGTGACGCTGGCATTGACCACTCTGGCTGCGCTGGCATGGAGTAGCACCGGCCGCCCGCTGTGGTGGTCGATAGCGCTAGGCATTGGGGGAATTGCTCTGCTCGCGGGCAGTTGGGCGGCCGGAAAGTTCTACCAAGACGTGAGCTTGGCTGAAAGCTTGCTGGTGGCGGCGTTTCCGTTCGTCTCCGTTGCTGTGGCACTGGCCATCCCGAGGCCTCGCGGAGTCGACTCGATAGGTGCTCCGCAGATTGCGGGCGGCGCCGCTGCCATCCTCTTGTTGGTAATGCTCACGCGGGGCGGTCCACGTGGTCGCCACGAGCTGGCATCGTTCACCACGATCGCTGCGTTCGGCGCAACCGTAGCGGCAATCGCCTTCGGCTATGGTTGGCAACGCTGGGTGCCCGCCGGTGCAATCATTTTCGGGCTCTTCACGGTGACCAACGCAGCCAAATTGACAGTAGCGGTTGCGCGAATCGCCCTACCCCCGGTACCTGCTCCGGGCGAAATAGTGGAGCATGACGAGTTGCTCGACCCCGTTGCGGCCGATCACGTGAGCGAAACCGACGAAACACGGACCTGGCGAGCCATCGCCGCATCGGTGCCAACGTCCGCCGTCCGTCTCACCGAGCGAAGCCGACTAGCTAAGCAGTTGCTCAACGGCTACGTGACGGCCGGCTCTGCTCTCCTGGCTACCGGAGCAATCACCGTGGTCGTACGAGGGCATTTCCTCGTCCACACATTGGTACTAGCTGGCCTGGTCACCACAATGTGCGGCTTCCGGTCACGACTATTTGCGGACCGGTGGTGCGCCTGGTCGTTGTTGGCCGCAACCGTCGTGATCCCGTTAGGGGTAACAGCAAAGTTGACCGTCTGGAATCCGTATAGCGCATGGTGGCTCCTCACCATCTTGCTGGCGACAGCAGTCGTCGCGCTCGGGGTGGTAGGGGCAACCGTCGAGGTCCGTCGCATTTCGCCCGTCATGAAGCGAATACTCGAGTTGCTGGACGGCCTTCTGGTCACTGCCATAATTCCGATTCTCCTCTGGGTAACCGGCGTCTACGACGCTGCTCGAAACGTTCAATTTTGATTCGTGCGGACCGTGATGCAAATCTCTGCAATCACAGCTCATCGCGTTCGGTAATATTTCTCCATGGTGTACGCATCGATAGTGGCCGACGATGAGTGATCAACTCATTGTCGATCCACCCCGCCTCAAGGACGCCGGGTCCGATCTGCGGGCACACGTGCTTCCTGCGGCTCCACCGCCAATTGCCGCCACTGGGGCGGACCCGGTTGCGGCCGCGATCAATGCGACAATGCCGGTGATCGAGACACCGGTACTCGATGGGCTCCGCGACATCAAGGTCGCGTTACGACAGACGGGATCTAAGTTCGCCGCTGCGGCTGGCATCTACGCGGACGCCGATCAATCGATCAGCGATCGATTGATCGGCGTGGAATTTTTCGCCGCGAGCGACGGCGACGCCTACCGGGCGGATCGGAACATTTTGCCCAGATCGGACCGGCCGGCTGGCGGCGAGTCGCTGGTTGATGAAACGCGGAAGTCCCCAGGCACACCAGACCTTCTTTCAACGCTAGGACCGAATGTTCCGAAACTGGGCGACGCGGCGAATGCGACTCAGACAGCTTCGACGTTCGCCCAGAGCTTGGTCCAGGGATTCCAAGGTGCCGCACCTACCAGCACTCCGGCAGCGTCTGGCGGCATGAAGAATGACGAGCCGTCCGCCGACCAGGCAGCCACGGAGGAGGAAGACCGTGACAGCGAACGTGCCGCAGCGGCCGAGGAACGGGCGGCCGGACGCCTTGCGTCAGTGATATCGAACCCAAACGGCGGTAGCGACAAACTTTTTCACAGCCTGCCTTCCTGATCACCCCAGTCGCTGAAGAGTCCCAGTGCGAACACTGATCGTTCTCTGCGAGATGAGGAGTCAGGTGTGTGCAAATGTCAGTAATCGCAGATGCTGCCGGGCATGGCATCCGAGGGCAGCGATGAACATTGCGCGGCCAGTTTCACCGGAACGGCCGTACGCCTTGGAGGCATGGCTGGCTCCCGTCAAATACTCCGAGGAGGGGACTGCGCCCTCACCGTCTGACAGGTCGGGATCGCGCTCAAGGCATCAATAGAGCCACCCCGTTCGCCATAGTTCGCACATCCCCCTCAACGCTTGAGCGAAAGGATCGACAATGCCCAAGGTCACCACCGGTGACGGCGTCGATATTCACTACAAAGACTGGGGGTCGGGCCAGCCGATCGTGTTCAGCCACGGTTGGCCACTGTCGTCCGACGACTGGGATCCTCAGATGCTGTTCTTTTTGAACCATGGTTATCGTGTGGTCGCACACGACCGCCGCGGGCACGGACGGTCCGCCAAGGTCGCCAACGGGCACGACATGGACCATTACGCCGACGACCTGGCCGCGGTGGTTGAACATCTGGATCTGCACGACGCGGTGCACGTCGGCCACTCCTGTGGCGGCGGGGAGGTGGTGCGCTATCTCAGCCGCCACGGAACAGGCCGGACCGCCAAAGCTGTTCTCATCGATGCGGTTCCACCCTTCATGGTGAAGACCGCGGACAATCCCGGTGGAATGCCTAAAGAAATCTTCGACGATCTCCAGGCACAACTGGCAGCCAACCGCTCCGAGTTCTTCCGCGCGGTGCCGTCCGGACCGTTCTATGGTTACAACCAGCCCGGAACCGAACCGTCTGAAGCCACCATCGCCAACTGGTGGCGCCAGGGCATGGCCGGTGACGCGAAGGCACAGTATGACGAGATCGTCGCTTGGTCCCAGACCGATTTCAGAGCAGACCTTCGGAAGATCGCAGTGCCAGTTTTTGTGCTCCACAGCAAAGACGACCAAGTCGTGCCATACGGCATCGCCGGCAAGCTATCTGCCGAGCTACTACCGAACAGCACGTTGAAGACCTACACGGGCCTGCCGCACGGCTTGATTACCACGCATGCCGACACTGTCAATGCAGACGTGCTGGAGTTCATCAGGTCGTAGGTGAAAGATCCGCGGACTGAAAGGACTATTTATCGTGCCGACCGGCGCACCGCTTGATTCACCGTCTGGTCAGCTTCTCAGTGCTGTGCAGAAGTTCAAAGACCTCGCGCTTAGCTGGCACAGCGCTACCTACCAGCCGACTCCTGATAGCGGCGAAGTTACGGTGAAAGCGATGGATCTTCACGCGACCAATTTCAGTTTGTGGCATCACGAAGATGCGGTTCGCCGGCCCGGCATCGACGACCACGCGGTCGCTTGCACGAAGCGGCTCATCGATGCCCTCAACGCGAAGCGCAATTCAACGGTCGAGGATATCGACGAACTGCTGCTGCAGCAGGTCAACGCGGGGGAGAATGCGCCGCTGCACACCGAGACCCCCGGTCGCATCGTTGATCGGCTGTCCGTACTCGCGCTGCGCATTGCGCACACTAACCGCCCAGAGCAATACGCCACGGAATTGGCGGTTCTGAATGAGCAGTACGAAGACCTTTTTGGTGGACTGCAGCAGCTGCTGACCCACATGCACGACGGTGCGATTCGGGTCAAGCTCTACCGCCAATTCAAATCTGCGACACTACAGAATGAGTGCACACTATTTGAGGCGACGGCGCCGGATCGGTAGGCCGCGGAACTCCACCACTCTCGCCAATCGAGATACGGGTCCTTTTGCTCCGCGTACTGCGGGTGCAGCGCGAGGGACTGTATCGGGGTAAATAATGACACCTTGTCGCGCCAGATCATGTTGATGGTTGAATGCTCGAATACGTGGTTCTCAAGTCCGTATGGCGTGCTCGAATAGCGGGCGAGTCGCTCGAATAGTGGCCAATTCTGGCTCAGCGTGGCGTGCTCCATCCAACACGTATTCGTCGCGTGCGAATTGCTCCTCCAGTGCCGCTTTGGGCCGTGGACGACATGGCGCCTCTCGTGACTGAATACGGGGACTCGCCAATGTCCCCATCAGCCTAATTGATGGACGTGACGAGCGATTGTGTGCAGCGCAGCATGACTTCGCTTTTGGTAGCACCGACATAGCGACGTCCGCCTTGCACATTTATTTCGGAATGGGTCTGAAGGTGAATGTCGAGCTTCACGCCGTCCTCCAGGCGCCGGACGGAATAGCAGTCCCGCAGCCCAGCCATGTCTTTCCGTCAACAGCTGCGGTGTACCGGAACTTCATCAGCTGCTGCTCCGAGAGCTTATGGCGACATCGCCGAGATGGGGTTCCGCGGCGCGGAGGTAGGGGTGGCAGCGACGGCCTGTCGGTCGGCGCGGGCGGGTGCTCGCGGTTGCATCGCACACCCTGTTGATCGCACCGGATCAACGGTTAGGCAAAGCGATTGGCAAGAGGGGCCGCCGGCCCGGGTGGCCGCACTTCTGGCTAAGCGACTTGCACCTGCGCGCGAAATGGTGCACCTCTGAGCGGCCGCGGTGGACTACGATTAGCGTCGACAACCACCGATTCGATCGCGCAGACTCGTTGGCCCGTATCACGGAAGGGGCGGTAAGTGTTTACGTCTTGGCCCCGGGTCAATTGCGCCCGAGCAATTAGCGGCGTGAGGCGCCTGACGACCAGCAGCGCTGAGCGTCACGCGCCCCCATCCGACCACCTCCGCCCATGGTGACGGTGCGGGCGAAGAGAGAATGAGGGGACATGGCAGAGACGCTGAACGTCGAGTATGACGAATTGTTGAAAAGGGCGAAGGAGCTCGAGGCGCCGCTCCCGGCCATCCCGACCACAGACCCGACGGGACCGTGCACCCTCTCCTTCGTCAACGACGCTGCCACACAGCTGGCAATGTCCACCGAATCGGTTCGGCAAGCTCTGAAATCCTGCGAACGTGAGTGGACTCGGCTGGCGACATCGTTGAGGAACGCGGCCAAAGCATACGGGGAGGTCGACGAGGGATCTGCCGCAGCCATAGCCAACGCCAAATCCTCGAACGGCGCCGCGGCAACACGCGGTAAAGACGAGTTATCTGCCGTCGCCGAGGAGAGACAACAATCTGGCGGGATACCGCGCACCGAGCGCGTTCAATCCGAGGCCTCTTACTACGACGTCAAGGACGCGGCGACAATCCTCGAATCCGGTGACCAGGGGGCAGCCTTAAAAGCATTCGCGAACGAGTGGGATGTGTTTCAGCGGGCACTCCAGCTGGAAACGTCGCGATTCCGGCGGTTTGACTCCTGGCAAGGCGAAGCCCGAGACAAGGTGGAGCAGAACTTCGAAGCACAAAGTCGGTGGATCTCGTCAATGGTGCAGTCCTGCCGAAAGCTGGCAGCACAGGCTCTGCAGGTCGTTGGTGCGCACAAGAAAGCCTGTGTTGGCGGACAGGTCGTTCGAGACGTCACTGGCGGCGGGACTGGGAGCGTCGCCACAGAGCATCCGACGCTTTACGAGGTGACGATGAATGAGTGGTGGTACCAATACTATGCGAAGAACGACCCCAAAGATGTGGGCTTGGCAACGCAGTGGCACCAGAGATTGCAGACGAGATCGGAAACGTCGCTCAGCGAGTATGCGAAGAACGTAGCTTTGGAGCCGGTGACTCCGACGTTCCCAGATCGCGGCACTGTCATCGACCCCCCAACCAAAACTAACCCCGGGTCAGACGACAGTAACTTTGATGATAAAACGCTGCCCAATCCGAACGATCTGAACGCGGTACCACCTATTACTCGACCGACTCCGCCCGATACGCAGCTCGCGGACGCGTTGAATGGCTTAAAGGCAGGCGCCGGCTTACCGAAGGGTGGAATGAAGCCTGCCTCGCTAGGAGGTGGGGCGGGCCTGCCCTTGACGCCGATGGACCCCGCGACGGAAGCCGGGGCGGGATCACGGCCCGGGGGGGCCGCTCCCGGCGCCGGCGCCCTAGGCCGCGGGTTACCCAATGCAGGTGGTGCGATGGGCGGCATGCCGTTGGGCGCCCCCGGAGCAGGGAACCAAAATCAGGGCAAGGACAAACGGGCGCAGCAGGACGAAGAAGCGCTATACACGGAGGACCGCGCGTGGACGGAGGGCGTAATTGGGAGACGCCGAGCCAAGGATGCGTCCGATAAGTAAGCGGGCGCGGCGCGCGGCATTGCAGCGGAGGGCCGGCTCATCGCAGACTACGACGCACTGAAGCCCCTCGATGTTCATGGCGAGCACTCTTGGCCGAAAGTCGGTCTCCGACAAGCGCCTACCCGAATCGCTTGTGCGAGGCGGACAGAAACAGCATCACGGTCCGCCGACCGAACGCAAGCTCGGTAGGCGTCTCATCTCTACGATCGCCGTTGTTGGCGCGATTTTTGCGCAGGGTGCGCCCCCTGCCCTAGCGGTCTCGCCGCCGCCAATCGATCCGGCTGCGGTGCCGCCCGATGCGACCGGTCCCGACCAGCCGCTCGAACAGAGGCGCCTGTGTTCTACACCTATGACGTTGCCCGGGACCAGCTTTCGCGACCCACCTTGGGCAGACACCTATCTAGGCGTACGTGAAGCGCAGAAATTCGCGACCGGCGCCGGGGTCACCGTGGCGGTAATCGATACGGGCGTAGATCCCTCGGTCCGACTTCCGGCGGAGCCGGGCGGCGATTTTGTCGTTCCGGATGGAAATGGGCTGACCGATTGTGATTCCCATGGAACGCTCACCGCTTCCATCATCGCCGGCCGGCCTTCGCTGACCGACGGCTTCGTCGGCGTGGCCCCCGACGCACGGATAATTTCCGTGCGGCAGACATCCGAGGCGTACGAACCGAAGGACTCGCGCGTCAACAATAACGACCCGACTTCCACACCCGCTGGGCAATCTGTCCGAAGTCTGGCTCGTGCTGTGGTGCACGCGGCGAATCTTGGGGCCAATGTCATCAACATCAGTGAAGCCGCCTGCTTCAAAGCCAAGAAGCCCGAGGACGAGGCTACGTTGGGCGGCGCTCTCAACTACGCGGTGAACGTCAAGGGTGCGGTCGTCATCGTGGCGGCCGGGAACGTGGGCAGCGACTGCGCTCAGAACCCCCCGCCAGACCCGTCCAATCCCGCGGACCCGCGTGGATGGCAACGGGTCCAGACGATCGTCACCCCGGCGTGGTATGCGCCACTGGTGTTGGCTGTCGGAGGCATCGGTGAAGACGGTTCCCCTAGCCGTTTCTCGATGCACGGACCATGGGTGGGCGCTGCTGCTCCCGCCGAAAATATCGTCGCGCTGGGTCCCGAGGGCGAGCCAGTGGATGCACTGGCGGGCAAGGAGGGGCCGGTTCCCATTGCCGGCACATCGTTTGCGGCAGCCTATGTCTCTGGCATAGCGGCCTTGCTGCGACAGAAGTTTCCCGACCTGACCCCGGCGCAAATCGTAGGCCGGATCACATCGACAGCCCGACACCCCGGTGGCGGCGTCGACAACGCCATCGGCGCAGGCATAGTGAATGCAGTCGCCGCACTTACGTGGGATGTTCCACTCGATGCCGCGCCGGCGCAGTATGCAATCAACCAGATCAGACCTCCGACGCCCTTACCTGAACCTGACCACGGACCTATCGATTCAGTTGTCGTTGGATCCTTCGGTCTGATGCTTGCGTTTTGTTTGGGAGCCTTGCTCTTCCGCGCCTTGAGGAGGCGTTGACGAAGATGAAGTTAGTCGGGCTCCGATTCACCAGCGGACATGCGGTATGGGTAGCGGTGCTGGCTCCCCTCGCGATCATGTGGGCCCGGGAGACGCGGTATTGGTGGGCCGGTCCAGCTGTGGTGGCGGTGGCCGTTGTGGTGGCCACCGTAACGATCCGCGGCCGACGGCTGACCGGCTGGTTGGCGACGGCTTGGCGATGGCTGTGGCGACGACGGAAGCCCCTGGAGATTCCATCGGAACCCGTAGTGGGCGCTACCGTTCGGCCCGGTGATCACCTGGCTGTCCGTTGGGAAGGCGGTGCCTTAGTCACGGTCATCGAGTTAGTTCCTCGGCCGTTTACACCGACGGTGATTGTCGACGGACACGCTCACACCGATGACGTCGTGGATACCCGGCTGGTCGAGCGGCTGTTATCGGTGAATTGTCCCGACTTGGAGGCCGACATCATCTCGGCCGGTTACCGCGTTGCAACGACGGCAAACGCCGACCTGGTGAGTCATTACCGGGAGATGATCGGATCTGACCCGGCGCCGGCACACCGTCGCACCTGGATCATCCTGCGCGCCAAGCCACATCGCGCGGGCAAGTCGGCGCAGCGGCGCGATCGCGACGTCGCCGGACTGGCCAGCTATCTAGTCGCGTCGGCGACCCGCGTCGCAGACCAATTGGCCAGCAACGGTGTCGACGCCAGATGTGAGCGCAGCTTTGACGATTTCGACCGCGCGACCCACGTCAGCTTCCGGAAGGAGAGATGGTCGAGAATCGAAGGGAACAATACGTTTACCGCCGCCTACGCAGCCCCCGGTGGGCCTGACGTGTGGTGGTCGGCGTCCGCCGATCACACCATCACCAGGATGCGGATTGTTCCCGGTATGCCCCCTCGATCTACGGTTCTACTGACTACACCGACTAAGGCGAAGAGACCGTCCGGGTTTTCTCGTATCGCCGGCGACCAGCGCTTCGCGTTGCACGGTCAAACCCTAATTCCCGACCGCCATTGGCAAGTGCCAATCGGATCGGCGGGCGTGTTGCTCGGGGAGACGGCCAGCAAGTATCCCGTCTATGTGCCGTTCGACGACATCGACGTCAGTGTCAGCTTGGGTGACGCCCAGGCGTTCCTGCAGTTCACCCTGCGCGCGGTCGCGGCCGGAGGGATTGTCACGCTGACACCGCACTTTAGGGAACTCGCCGAATTGATTGGCGTGGGAACAGGGTTGGAGGCGAAGGTGGCTTGGACCAACGTCACAACCTACTTCAGCCATCGTGCCGGAACAGACCATGTCAAGCTGCGGCGAGATGTTATCGGTACTCCGCGCCATCGCCGGTTGCCGATAAGGGCGATCTCCCCGCCTTGGGAGAGTCGCTACCATCAGGCGCTCCCGGATCAGGGCAGAAGCTAACCATTTCGACGTTGATGTCGATGCGGGGTTGGTTGATAACGCCCGAGATCAGAAGTCTGCGAACGGCCACTTTCGCTGTTCTTGGATGACGATTCTTGGGGCTGTTGATGAGCATCGTGCTCACAGCGCGACGCGAAGAATCCTTAGCAAAACTCAAGGTTCTTGCCGGATCTCGGCTTAGGCAGCGCATTTCGAGAAGCCGACCAAACAAAGCGACCGAGCCCCCGCCGGAGCTGTGTTACGTTCAGTCGGGACGGCTCAACGCGGTGCCATCTTGACGCAAGGACCTAGCAATGGTTGTTCCCCTCCTGGTAGAGGCCGCTAATGTTGCGGCGAATCTGGCTGGCTTTGGCCAGCAATTCGGCAATTTGGCTAGAACCGGCGAACTCAGTGGTCCGTACCTGGCTGCCGGTGCGACCGGCCTGGCTGGCGACTTGGGAGGATTCACCTTCTCCGGACGTCGCCTGATCACCACTTATTCGGACTGGGCGGACGCCCGGGGATATCGACGGCATCGGAACCCCGCCACTAAGGGAACCGGTATCTTGCTCCGGACCCTCGCCATCGTGGACGTCTTGGAGCTTTCGACTGGGTTTGAGGTTCCCTATGAGGGTGACAGCCTGGTCGCCGGTTCGGTGCAGTTGACCGCTCTTTACGAGCAGCTGGTAAAGGCGCTTCCCGATGACAGGTGGGTGAGTTCGGCGTCCGGCGCCTATGCGGAACAAGTGGTCGCACGACAATTGGTCGTGAGGGCCGCCGCAAACCTAGACCTCGAACTGGCGGACCTGGTGAGCGCCCATGCCGAGTTGGTCACGTACATGCGCCTTAGCTTTGGAGTGTTGAAGGACTTACTCGCCGGTGCACTCATACTCGAAGAACTCATTATGATCACGCCCGCAGCCGGGGGCGAGCCGGCGGCCAAAGTTTTCGCAGCAGTGGTCTCCACGATTGCACTCGCGCTGGCAATGGGTTTCATTTGCTATCTGGTGACGGAATCTCAGCTGCTGACCGATGAGATTGACGCTATAAAGACGCAATATGTCGGCCTGGCTGGACGCTTGATGGATGAAATTTCGCCACTGCAGTCAGCACAGGCGGGAGATTCGTCATCCATCACGCGCCACTCCACCAGCAGCTCTGCGAGTGCTGGCGCGACGACGTCGCGATCGGCCAGTATCGTCCGCGGCCCGGCGCGCCCATCTGCCCGATTTTCGGCTGCGGAGGCTGCGCCCGGTACCGCACAACCGACAATCGTCCAGACGATGCAGATGTCGGTGCACGCCGAGTTGTCTGGGCCGGTTGTGTTGGCGAGCGCCGAACGCCCGTCGACAGCACGTGGACGACTTGGCGACTCAACTGTGCGTACGGGTGTCCGCGCCAAACTTGGCACCGATGACCACGACGATGTCGGTGCTGATGAAGCTGCCCCGATGGGAGTCGCGCCAGCGGCCTCCGCGCCCATCCGGGGAGCTGCGTTTGCCACCGCAGGACCCGCACCGCTTGCTCGGTCCACACCTGTGCGCGAATAGCCAGTCGATACTGACGGCGCCGGCGCCGGCGCCGCGTTCGCCCAGCTCAAGCGGCCGGCGGTCCGGTCGCTGCGGGAGTTAGCATGCGCCACTTCGACGGCGTCCGGACTGCTCAGTGACCGAGCTCACGATGACGTTTGCGCCGGTCAGGGGCGGTACGAAGGAATTAGTGCCTACGGACGCAATTTCCGTCCTGCATACTTAGCTTGGATAGCGGCTCGCTGATTCTGGCCTTGACCCGGAATCCTACAGCGTGGGGACCACTGCCCGAAGTGCGGGGTTGGTGACTCGTAGAAGCACCTTCCCGTTGGTAGTTAGCGCAGGGCCTCGGAAAGGACTGTAATGGCTAAGGGTCTGTTCATTGCGAGCATCATCGGGACTTTACCCGAAATTGGCACCGACGTTGCCACGCAGAACTGGGGCGACCTCGCTGCGACTGCTGTGGAGGATCTCTCGCAGGCAGCGATGATTTTTATCGAAATGAAAGGCCCCGAATGGCTGAAGAAACTGGAGGCGGACGCCAAGCTGGAAGTGCTCCAGGCAGCCATTTTGTTCGTTGAGACGCTGAATTTGTTAAATGGATTCGGGCAAGAAGACGAGGGAACCGAGTACGAAACGGCTCAAGCGTATGTGGGTACGGCCGAACTGACTCTTCGCTATGCCACTCCGAACGACGAGTGGCAGGGCGACGCGTCGCGGGCTTACACCGCCCAAAATCTCGAGCAACTGAAGAGATTACAAGCTTTCGTGCATCTGGATTCCCAGATGAAGGAGATTCTGGAGCGCGAAGCCGGTCAGGTCGAACTTACTCGCAATGCCATTGGTGGGATCAAAGCTGCACTGAACCTTGCAATTTACGTCGCCATGGCTCTTTATGCCATTCCCAGTGTCGGCCCTGAGTTGTCAATGATGTTCCAAGTAGTCGTAGCACTTGGGGCGGTCGTCGGTAGTTTCATATCAGAGATAACTCTTTTGAATCAATCAATAGTAAATAGAGGTGATGTACAGAATGTGGTCAGTGGTTACCAGGAAATTGCCGCCGGAGCAAAGGCGACTCTGGGTCCTTTAAAGAAGCGCATGACCGCGGGCGCTGACACCGCAATCTTGCAGGTGCCTTTTGCCCGCAGTGGCGAGACCGGTTCGACTGGATACAAGGTTGTATCATCGGACGGTCCGATCACCGAGTCGCTTCATAAATCGACGCCAGTCGGCAGCAAGAGCGAACAACCAATCGACGAGCAGCCAACTGTTGGAGCGGTTACGCGGGCAACGCGATCGGGCGACTATACGGCTACCTTGTCGACCGTTCTTTCTTCCGCCGTAGCGCGCCTTAATCGCGAGGCGCCCGTAGGCGCGAACGATCTCTCCCAGCCCTCATCGAGGCGTCGACAAGAAGCGGGTACTGCGGGCACCGATGAAAGCCAAGGTGCCGTAGCAGCACCGGGAGCATCAGGTACCGGACGTGCGCCAGTCGGAAGCGAGTCGCTCAGCAACCAAACTCAGCAGCATCGCGTTGTGGAAGAACGACAATCTCAAGCGGGTAACGCAAAAGACGCCTAGTTGTGGCCTGAGCAAACGAGGACATTGAGGAGAAACCGTGGCAGATCTGGAAGTCAATCCAAGTTACTTACTGAAGTTGGCAACCGCTCACGACGAAGCGGTCAACAATATCGCAAAAGGTGCCGAGGCGCCCGCAGGCATCGGTGTTCAGGTCTGGATCACTCACGGAATACTGTGCGGACCCAGCGCCGAGGCCGTCAGAGAAGCTGAGGGGGACCGCGAAGCTGCCTTCGCGGTTGTCCGCGAAGTGTCGGCGGCGCTGGCTGAAGACTTGCGGACCGCAGCTAAAGCCTACCAAGGTGCAGATCAGAACGCGGCCAGCGGACTGAATCACGAGATGCGCTGAATTTCTGCGCGCAGCCCCGCTGTGGGCAATTGTTGAAGATTCGGCCCCGCGTCCATCGGTATCGGTGAGCTGGGTACAGGGTTGTGATCGGTAGCGAGTCAATCCCGGCGTGCCCACTGGGAAGCGGCCGCATGCGCGATCCGGCGCAATCAAGCAGCGATCACGTGCGCCGAGGCCTTGACTGATCGAAGCGCGGAATTACGATCCTTGACGTATAGGCTTCCATCAGCGCCAGTGATGGCGACCACTCCTCGCTTCAGTGCTAGACGGGCTAAACTAGACGAAAGTGCAACATTTGGGCGCGGCACCGGCGCCAGCACCGATATAGCCAAAACCCCGGCGTTGGATGAGCGGATGAGCTAATTTGGCGAGTCCCCGTTTCTGAGTCCACCGGCTTCTAGAGTCGGGTTGGTTTGATCCAGATTCAGTTGATGCTGCAGGCCATCGGGTTGGGGGTGCACCTGCAGACGGCAGCGTACTCGGCGGGCGTGCGGTAGCCGAGCGCTGAGTGGCGGTGTCGGTGGTTGTGTTCCTCCTTGAAGTCGCCGATGACCACCCGGGCCTCGAGCAGTGTGTTCCAGTGGTTGCGGTTGAGGCACTCCTTGCGTAGTCGGTTGTTGAACGATTCGATGTGTCCGTTGTTCCACGGCGTTCCCGGCGGGATATACGACATGTCCGTCTTTCCATCGCAGAACTGTTGCAGCGCTTGCGAAATGAACTCCGGCCCGTTGTCCATCCGCAACACCCTCGGCGGCCCGCCCGCCGAGGCGAACACCTTCTTGAGTTCGACGACCAGTCTGTCGGCGGTGATCGACCGCTCGACGAGATTGAGCAGCGACACCGGGCCTTGACCCCGTGTGTTGGACACGCTGAATCCCGCAAGATTGGCGGGGGAAGCGAGATGGCGCGCCCGCGCCAGCAGATGCTGCAGACCATCTGGCGTGGCGGCGCCGCGGTGTTCGGCGATAGTCCAGCAATTCTTGCGGTCCAGGCCCGAGGCCATCCCCAAGGATGAGCTCGCCGGCATCCCGCAATGGTTCGTAGCGGGCAAAGCGCGGCGCGATCCGGTCGAGCATCGCCGAGTACGCGGTCCACCACCGATCGGGGTCTACGCGGTGAACCGCGGTGACCGCGGTCAATTCGATTGTCTTCACAAACATCGCAAGATGCCGCGGTCATCGCCCCGACCAGCGCAGACACGCCAGAACCGATCTACGGCTGCAGTACTAGCGGCGTGCGGCGCCCAGCGGGCTCACAGAATCCGCTCGCCGCGTGGCTGTGCCGGTGGGGCACCGGGGGCGGTTTGTTCGACCGGTGCGCGTTGGCCGTCGGGGCTGCCGGCCGCCGCGTCGGTGTCCTCACCGGTCTTGGCATTGACGTCCGTGGCGGTCTCGGTGTCGGGGGCGGGGGGTGGTGCGGGCTGGTTTTGTTGGGCCATTTGGGCGATCTGCTGGACTTGTCCCATGGCTTGGTTGAACAGGTTGACGTGTTGGGCGAGTTGGCCCGAGATGCGGGCGGATTGCCCGGACATCGTGCTCACCTGAGCCAGGGTGGGCAGGGTGATGGTCGGTAGGGTGAACGAGGATGTTCCGGCCCCGCCGGTAGTGGTCTTCGACTGGGTTACTGTGAGTGCCGTGTCTTCGGTGTTGGTGCGGTAGGCAGTGGGGCCCTCGGCCGCCCGGAACGCATGGGGCGACGGGGCTGAACCGGCGGACATGCTGTTCGAAATGGCCTGAAAGTCCGAGACCGTCGACTCGGCGGATGTGGCCGCCGACGTTTGGGTCAGCTGACCCTTCTGACCAGTCTGGTACAACAACTCGTTGTATTGATTCATCAAGTCTTCGGCTTCGGCCCCGGCTTCGAACGAGTTGCTCACCAGCGTGGCGATGAAGGCGGTGGCAGTTGCGATCCCCGCCGCCGCGACGGCGATGGCGAAGGCCTTAGCCACCGTTGGGCCAACTGGAGCCGGTATGAAAGCGATCAGCATCTCGATGACCATTGCCGCAAAAAGGAGGTCTTTCAGCAACCCGAAGCCCAACCGCATATGGTTGACCAATTCGGCGTGACCCTTGACCGCATCGGCCAACTTGGTGTCCAGCCCTGCCGTCGCGATCGCAAGCTGCTGCAGCGCCGCGCTCAGCTGGGCGTATGCCTCCGAACCTGAACCTTGCCAGGTTTTATCCGGGACTGCCGAGTGCAGCAATTGGGACAGCTCCGCGAATGCTTTCGAACCGTCTTTGAGTGCGTCGCCCTCATATGCTGGACCGAATCCGGTGGTCAACTCCAGCATTTCCACCACGGTGTAAGTCCAGGAGATAATGCTCGTGAATTTCAAAGAGTCTCCTGCGCCCTTTGAATACAATCTTCCCGTAAAGTTATCGGTGGGAAGCTTTATGACGCCACGTGAATTCAGGTAACGCGCACCGCGACCCACTAAAGATTGGATCGGCTGCTTCGCTAACATTCCTAAGTCGGCGCCGCCACTGGCCAAGCTGGCCGCGATAGTTTCTGGGCTATAACCGCCGCTGTAGCCGCGGTCGCTCAAGTTGCTGCCGGCGAATTGCCCGCTGAGGCCGGCGATTGCCGCCAGCGTTCTAGCGGCGTCTGCAAAAATCGACATATAAAGCCCTTCGGGTATCACTTCCTGTGCTACGTGGCCCAGGGGCGGGTGCGAGGTCGCGCTTCACCCCTCATCAAGCGTAACCCGGCCGCAATCGGCGGCGACGCACCAATTTATGACATGCGCAGGGAGCTAATGTGCCTCTCCAGCTGCCCTTTGGCGTCGGACTTGGGAACGCAATCAGGCGCAGGCTGCGGCAAGGGTTCGGGTATCGGGGGCGGTTTGTTCGACCGGTGCGCGTTGGCCATCGGGGGCGTCGGCCGCCGCGGTGGTGTCGTCACCGGTCTTGGCATTGACGTCGGTGGCGGTCTCGGTGTCGGGGGCGGGGGGTGGTGCGGGCTGGTTTTGTTGGGCCATTTGGGCGATCTGTTGGACTTGTCCCATGGCTTGGTTGAATAGGTTGACGTGTTGGGCGAGTTGGCCGGAGATGCGGGCGGTTTGCCCGGACATCGTGCTTACCTGAGCGAGGCTTGGCATGGTGATGGCCGGCAGGGCAAACGATGGTATTCCGGCGGCGGTCGTCGTGGTCGCCGCGTCAGCGGTATTTGCGTGCGGGGTGGTGGGGGCCTCGGCCGCCCGGAACGCCCGCGGCGACGGGGCTGAACCGGCGGACATGCTGTTCGAAATGGCCTGAAAGTCCGAGACCGTCGACTCGGCGGATGTGGCCGCCGACGTTTGGGTCAGCTGACCCTTCTGACCAATCTGGTACAACAACTCGTTGTATTGATTCATCAAGTCTTCCGCGTCGGCCCCGGCTTCAAGCGAGTAATGCACCAGCGTGGCGATGAAGCCGGTGGCCGCTCCGATCCCCGCCACCGCGACGGCGATGGCGAAAGCCTTCGCCGCGGCCGGAGCTGGTACGAGAGCAATTATCATCTCGATGACCATTGCCGTAAAAAGGAGGTCTTTCAGCAACCCGAAGCCCAACCGCATATGGTTGACCAATTCGGCGTGACCCTTGACCGCATCGGCTAACTTCATGTCCAACCCCGCCACCGTCACCGCAAGCTGCTGCAACGTCGCGCTCAGCTGGGCGCAAGCCTCCGAACCTGAACCTTGCCAGGGCTCACCCGGGACCGCCGAGCGCAGCATTTCGGACAGCTTCGCAAAGCCATCCGAACCGTATTTGAGTGCGTCGCCCTCATATGCTGGACCGAATCCGGTGGTCAGCTCCACCATTTCCACCACGGTGTAAGTCCAGGAGATAATGCTCGTGAATTTCAAAGAGTCTTCTACGCCCTTTGAATACAATCTTCCCGTAAAGTTATCGGTGGGAAGCTTTATGACGCCACGTGAATTCAGGTAACGCGCACCGCGACCCACTAAAGATTGGATCGGCCACTTCGTCAACATTCCTAAGTCGGCGCCGCCACTGGCTGAGCTGCCCGCAATAGTTTCTGGGCTATAACCGCCGTTGTAGTCTTTTAGGTAGCCGCCAGCGAACTGTCCGCTGAGGCCGGCGATTGCCGCGAGCGTCCTCGCGGCGTCTGCAAAGACCATTTCAGAGCCCTTCGGGTATCACTCCTGCGCTTCGTGGCCAGGGGCGGGTGCGAGTTGGCGCTTCACTGCTCATCAAGCGTAACCTGGCCGGGAATGGCGGCGTCGCACCACCTATAACATAGATGGAGAGTCGACGTGCCTCCTCAGCCGCCCTGGCGTCGGGCTTGGGAACGCAATCAGGAGCTGGTCGCGGCAAGGGTTCGGGTATCGGGGGCGGTTTGTTCGACCGGTGCGCGTTGGCCGTCGGGGCTGCCGGCCGCCGCGGTGGTGTCGTCACCGGTCTTGGCATTGACGTCGGTGGCGGTCTCGGTGTCGGGGGCGGGGGGTGGTGCGGGCTGGTTTTGTTGGGCCATTTGGGCGATCTGTTGGACTTGTCCCATGGCCTGGTTGAACAGGTTCATGTGTTGGGCGAGTTGGCCGGAGATGCGGGCGGTTTGCCCGGATATCGTGCTCACCTGAGCGAGGCTTGGCATGGTGATGGCCGGCAGGGCAAACGATGGTATTCCGGCGGCGGTCGTCGTGGTCGCCGCGGCAGCGGTATTGGTGCGGTAGGCGGTGGGGTCCTCGGGTGCGCGGAACGCCCGCGGCGACCGGGCTGAACCGGCGGACATGCTGTTCGAAATGGCCTCAAAGTCCGAGACTGTCGACTCGGCGGATGTGGCCGCCGTCGTTTGAGCGGGCCGCCCCTTCTGGTCAGACTGGTGCAGCAACTTGTTGTATTGATTCGTCAAGTCTTCCGCTTCGGCCTTGGCTTCAAACGAGTGATACATCAGCATGCTGATGAAGCCAGTCGCCGCTCCGATCCCAGCGTCCGCGACTGCGATTGCGAAGGCCGTCGCCGCGACGGGGCCGACCGGAGCCGGTACGAAATCGATCATCATTTCAATGACCATTGCCGTAAAAAGAAGGTCTTTCAGCAGCCCGAAGCCCAACCGCATATGGTTGACCCAGTCGGCGTGCCCCTTGACTGTATCGGCTAACTTCGTGTCCAAGTCCGCCACCGTCACCGCAAGCTGCTGCAGCGTCAGATTCAGCTGGGCGTAAGTCTGCGAAGCCGGACCTTGCCAGGGCTCGCCCGGGACCGCCGAGTGCAGCAATTGGGACAGCTCCGGTAATCCATCCGAACCGTATTCGAGTGCGTCGCCCTCATATGCTGGACCGAATCCGGTGGTCAACTCCAAAATTTCCACAATGGTGTACGTCCAGGAGATAATGCTCGTTGACCCGACGGCTCTTCCTGCGCTCGCCTTACTGGGTAACAGGCCACGTGAAACCAGATATTTCCCACCGCGGTCCACCAAGGCTGCGACCGGTTTCTTCGCCAACATCCCGAAGTCGGCCCCGCCACTGGCTAAGCTGGCCGCAATAGTTTCTGGGCTATAACCGCCGCTGTAGCCGCGGTCGCTTAAGTTGCTGCCGGCGACTTGTCCGCTGAGGCCGGCTATTGCCGCCAGCGTCCTCGCGGCGTCTGTAAAGATCGACATTTCCAAGCCCTTCGGGTATCACTTCTTGTGCTTCGTGGCCCAGGGGCGGGTGCGAGTTCGCGCTTCACCGCCGATCAAGCGTAACCCCCCGCAATCGGCGCCGACGCACCAATTTGTGACATGGGTGGGGGACCCTACGCGCCTCTTCAGCTACCCTTTGGCGGCGGGCTTGGGAACGCAAACAGGAACTGGTCGCGGCAAGGGTTCGTACGGGCGGTGTTCGACTGGTGCGGGTTGGGCGTCGGGGCTGCCGGACGCCGCGGTGGTGTCGGCGCTGGTGGTGGTGTATACGAAGTCACGCTCAGTGGATCTGAGCGATCAATGTTTCGATCGCATCCGCTGCTTCGACAGGTACCGCTTCCTCGGCCTCCGCGCGGACGATTGTTTCCTCCGTGACCCCAGCGGCCAGCGCGGTTTCCACGGTTGAGAGATTGGCCCGTCGCCTGGCTGCATACAAGCGCTGCGCTAACGGGGCACCCGGCGCCAGCGCTCCAAGCGTCATCAAATTGTCGTAGTGGTGACGCACCGTGCTCAACGCTTTTATCAGCTCGGGGGTTATGCGACTGATGTGAGTCGCCCGGACGACAATCGCCTCGAGCTGACGCAAGTCAGCCAGTATGGGTGTCATTCGCTCGATGAAGTCGGGTGCGTTCGTGGGCGGCAACGCGGTTATGGCCAACTGGCAGCTGTCAACCGCGGCGACAACCGCCTGCGCGATCAGCGCCTCGGCGCCATCAGCCGCTATGTCCTCAGTGCGCCGGGCAGCTTGAGGTGCCATTCGACCGGAAACCGGCTCACCGCGGCGGATCTTAACGATGGTCCCCGCCGGCCACTGGAGCACTTGCTCGAGCTTCGCGCGAGTCCGCTCACGGGGCCAACTGCGTCCCTTTTCGAAAGCAATGAGAGCGCCGGCGTTGATGATGCCCTCGGCCGCGAGCCTGCGCTGACTGATATCGAGTTCTCGCCGGCGCGCTGCAGCCGCTGCGCCCGCTCGCGCTAAGCCGGGGTCAGAGTCAGCTCCGGGCTCATCCGTGTCGACAGAGGATCGGTACGACGGTCTTGCGGCGGGGCTTCGGCCCCGCGAAAGCTCATCCAGCGAACTCGCCGGCTTGGCGACTTCGAACGTCAACGGCTTGCCTCCAGGTAGATCTCCGAACCGGACGATTCTCATGTCGCTGGCGGACATCGAGCAGTTGAGTGGCTCGTCGACGAACATACCCGTCGGGTGCTCCTCCATAACACTGCCTTCGCCTCACCTCGCGGAAGCACATGCCGCTCTGTCGGTGATGGGCCGCAGGAATCTGCAAACAGGTGCGATGCGCTAGCCGTGGACATTCATCCTAGCCGCCTCGGCGCACCGCTACGCAACCACGGCTTCAGCCTCGCTGCGCTATTCCTACGGAGCAGGGCCACTACCGAAGCGGCCAAAGCGTAGATACGCTACAGTAACCTACGCCACCGTAGCCTTCGAAAATAGGTAGCCCTGTGCAACTGTGTGCATCACATCCAGGGGACTACAGGGCAATACACTGCTAATTCTCAGGTAAAAGTGCGAGCTAATCCGATATTTTGGACGGGTGCGCAACCATCGCGCTCCTCAACCAACGTCCACGCGACGTGTTGAGCTAAGTGTTGCAACGCAACGGTTTGTATCCGTATCCTTCGGTGACGGAGGGCGTAGGCAGCAACGGTTTACGGAGGTTCGGTACGACATGGCCGCTTCAACTTCTTACGAGGTCCCGCAGCTGGGTGTTTGCACTCAGGACCCGGATCGTTGGACGACGACTCCTGACGAGGAGGCCAAGGTGCTGTGCCGGGCCTGCCCACGGCGTTGGTTGTGCGCGAAAGAAGCTGTGGAGTCCCCTGGTGCTGAAGGACTGTGGGCGGGCGTGATAATCCCCGAATCGGGTCGTCCACGTACGTTCGCTTTGGGGCAGTTGCGGTCTCTGGCCGAGCGCAACGGTCTGGTCGTGCGCGAGCGGGTAACCGCCCAGTCGGCGTGATCCGCTTCTGCCTGCCGCTTCGGGGGATGGCGATGAACAACCGCCATCACCGTCAGCCACGAGGATGTTCGGCAGACCGCGCGTCTCGTTGCTCTGCGCTCGTCGGCTACTTCAACTTGCGGCGCGGCTCGTCAGGCCGAGCCGAGAAGTAGCCGACCACCGTCGCCGCGATCTGCAGGAACTTGAGTCGCGTGGCCGGGGCCATTTCCTGCCGCACGTCGATGACGCCGCCGGGTCGCAGGTGGGGGTCGAATGGCACTTGCACCACCGGCCGGCCGTATTCGATGAACTCGCGAGCCAGCAGCGACCGGGTGCGCTTGTCCGCGTGGCCGTCGGAATCGTTAAGCACCACGATGCTGCGCCGCAGCAAGCCGGTCAGCTGATGATCGGACAGCCACTCCATGGTCTTAGCCGCGGCCGATGCGCCGTCGGCCCACGGCGACGACACCACGATGAGCGCATCCAGATCTCGCAGCACTTCTTCGGTGACGGCCGCATCCATCGTCGAACCGCAGTCGATGACCGAAATCGTGAAGTGGCGATCCAGCCGCAGCGCGGCCTCCCGGTAGATCGCCGAGTCGAGCACCCGGCGCGGACCGGAAGCCGGCTCGCCGCCCAGCACATAGAGGCCGGCTGAGTTGCGGCCCAGGCGGCCCACCACGTCACCGAACGACCGCAGGTTCTTGTCCGCGGTGAGCTCCCAGAAGGAGGCGGTCGAAGCCGGGTCAACCCGGCTGCTCAACCTGCCGAACGCAGTGTCGGCGTCGATCGCGACGACGTGGTCCTGCTTGCGTAATTCCGCAAACAGCGATCCCACGCTCGCCGCCACCGACGTCTTGCCGACACCGCCCTTGCCCAACACGCCGACCTTGTAGTTGCCATGGAGGGGCGTGCGGATGGTCGCCTCGAACTCGGCCCGCTCGCGTTGCGCCGCCGACGGGCCGACGCTCACCAGCCCGAAGGTGGCGAGCCGCAGGATTCGCCGCCATCCACGGTCGGCGGGCGCAGACGGCTTCGAGGCCGCCGACGGAGTGGTGGGTGGCGCTGACGGGATGGGCGGCGGCGGGGCAGGTGAGGCCGGCGGATGCAGGGGCGGCGGTCGCCGCGACGGGTGGGGCGGGTCCGCGGGCGGCCTCGGCTGGTTGGACTGCACCCGGTTCCGCAGGAATTCGTCGCGCTCGTTCATGGGCTCCTCGGGTGCGGCGATCGAGCGCCCGCGCGACGGCCCGACCGCGAAGCGGCTCACCATGTGATGAGCCCCACGGTGCAACCCGCGCACGCCCGGCGCGGGCCAGTGTTTCCAGTATCGGTCACGCGGCGATGTCGGGCTTCCAGCGACCTCGCCCAAAGGAACTAGTGGGAGGCGGTCCGGCGCCGACGGCGGCAGCTTTCCCGCGCACCGCAACCGCGTGGCGGCCGGCAGATTACCATCCGGGAAACGGCACGTCGACACGGTTGCAGGCGACCGGCCACGACGAAATTTACGGGGCGTCCCGCTGAGAGCTAGACTTGCACAAGTTGGCATGTCAGGCGGGTAGTGTCATATCGTTTTACGACTTGTCGAGACAGATTCCAGGCCGCCGTTCAACGCTGAACGGGCCAAACTCTAACCGGATCTTCTCCGCCTGGGGGACAGCCTACAGACAAGACCGAAGGGGCCTGAAGCCCGCAACCTCAGGGTGCGGCCCCGACGGGCCGCACATAACGGCAGCTGAGAACTTTTGGTGAAGGGTCAGGTGGCAAATGACGCCCAAGCGCGTCGGGTTATACAACCCCGCGTTCGAGCACGACGCGTGTGGTGTGGCCATGGTCGTCGATATGCATGGCCGTCGCAGCCGCGACATCGTCGACAAGGCGATCACCGCGCTGCTCAATCTGGAGCACCGGGGCGCCCAGGGTGCCGAGCCGCGCAGCGGTGACGGCGCCGGCATCCTGATCCAGGTGCCGGACGCGTTCCTTCGCGAGGTCGTCGATTTCGAGCTGCCCGCCGCGGGCGAGTACGCCACCGGGATCGCCTTCCTGCCGCAGTCGGCCAAGGATGCCGTGGCCGCCGGCGCCGCGGTGGAGAAGATCGTCGAATCCGAGGGCCTGCGGGTGCTCGGCTGGCGCAACGTGCCCATCGACGACTCGTCGCTGGGTGCGCTGTCCCGGGACGCGATGCCCACCTTCCGGCAGGTCTTCCTCGCGGGCGCTTCCGGGATGACACTGGAGCGTCGCTGCTATGTGATCCGTAAGCGCGCCGAGCACGAACTCGGGACAAAGGGTCCCGGCCAGGATGGCCCAGGTCGCGAAACCGTCTATTTCCCAAGCCTTTCCGGCCGGACCATGGTCTACAAGGGCATGCTGACGACCCCGCAGCTCAAGGCGTTCTACCTTGACCTGCAGGACGATCGGATGACCAGCGCGCTCGGTATCGTGCATTCGCGGTTCTCCACAAACACCTTCCCCTCCTGGCCCCTCGCCCACCCGTTCCGCCGGGTGGCGCACAACGGCGAGATCAACACCGTCACCGGCAACGAGAACTGGATGCGCGCCCGCGAGGCGCTGATCAAGACCGACGTGTTCGGCACCGACGTGGAGAAGTTGTTCCCGATCTGTACGCCCGGGGCCTCGGACACCGCGCGCTTCGACGAGGCCCTCGAACTGCTGCACCTGGGCGGGCGCAGCCTGGCGCACGCGGTGCTGATGATGATCCCCGAGGCGTGGGAACGCAACGACGCGATGGACCCGGACCGGCGGGCGTTCTACGAGTACCACGCGTCGGTGATGGAGCCGTGGGACGGACCGGCGTCGATCACGTTCACCGACGGCACCATCGTCGGCGCGGTTCTCGACCGGAATGGCTTGCGCCCCTCGCGGATCTGGGTCACCGAGGACGGCCTGGTGGTGATGGCTTCCGAGGCCGGCGTGCTCGACCTGGAACCGAACAAAGTGGTCCGCCGGATGCGGCTGCAGCCGGGCCGGATGTTCCTGGTGGACACCGAACAGGGGCGCATCGTCTCCGACGAGGAGATCAAGGCCAAACTGGCCGCGGAGCATCCCTATCAGGAGTGGCTGGACAACGGCCTGGTGCCGATCGACAAGTTGCCGCAGGGCAACTATGTACGGATGCCTCATGAGCGAGTAGTCAAGCGGCAGTTGGCATTCGGATACACCTACGAGGAACTGAACCTGTTGGTGGCGCCGATGGTGCGTACCGGCGCCGAACCGATCGGGTCGATGGGGACCGACACCCCGGTGGCCGTGCTGTCGGAGCGCCCGCGGATGCTCTACGACTACTTCCAGCAGTTGTTCGCCCAGGTGACCAACCCGCCCTTGGACGCCATCCGCGAAGAGGTGGTGACCAGCCTGCAGGGCACGACCGGCGGCGAACGCGACCTGCTCTCGCCGGACCCGGAGTCGTGTCACCAGATCATGTTGCCGCAGCCGATCCTGCGCAACCACGACCTCGCCAAGCTGGTCAACCTGAACCCGGACGACGAGGTCAACGGGCGCCCACACGGCATGCGCTCCAAGGTGATTCGTTGCCTGTACCGGGTCGCCGACGGGGGCGCGGGGCTGGCCGCCGCGCTGGACGACGTGCGCGCTCAGGCTTCGGCCGCGATCGCCGACGGCGCGAGGATCATCATCCTGTCCGACCGCGAGTCCGACGAGGAGATGGCCCCCATCCCGTCGCTGCTCGCCGTCTCGGGAGTGCACCACCACCTGGTGCGCGACCGCACCCGCACCCAGGTGGGCCTGGTCGTGGAGACCGGCGACGCCCGCGAGGTGCACCACATGGCCGCGCTGATCGGCTTCGGCGCCGCGGCGATCAATCCCTACCTCGTGTTCGAGTCGATCGAGGACATGCTCGATCGCGGCTTCTTCGACGGCCTCGACCGCAACACGGCCCTGAACAACTATGTCAAGGCCGCCGGCAAGGGCGTGCTGAAAGTGATGTCCAAGATGGGCATTTCGACGCTGGCCTCCTATACCGGCGCCCAGCTGTTCCAGGCCATCGGCATCTCCGAGGACGTGCTCGACGAGTACTTCACCGGGCTGAGCTGCCCGATCGGCGGGATCACGCTCGAGGACATCGCCACCGACGTCGCCGCCCGCCACCGACTGGCCTACCTCGACCGCCGCGACGAGCGCGCCCACCGCGAGCTCGAGGTCGGCGGCGATTACCAGTGGCGCCGCGAGGGCGAGTACCACCTGTTCAACCCCGAGACGGTGTTCAAGCTCCAGCACGCCACGCGCACGGGCCAGTACACGATCTTCAAGCAGTACACCCGCCTGGTCGACGACCAGAGCGAGCGGATGGCGTCCTTGCGCGGCCTGCTCAAGTTCCGCGGCGGTGTGCGCCCGCCCATCCCGATCGAGGAGGTCGAGCCGGCGAGCGAGATCGTCAAGCGTTTCTCCACGGGGGCGATGAGCTACGGCTCGATCTCCGCCGAGGCGCACGAGACGCTCGCGATCGCGATGAACCGGTTGGGCGGCCGGTCCAACAGCGGCGAGGGCGGTGAGGACGTCAAGCGCTTCGAGCGCGATCCCAACGGGGACTGGCGCCGCAGCGCGATCAAGCAGGTGGCCTCGGCCCGCTTCGGGGTGACCTCGCACTACCTCACGAACTGCACCGACATCCAGATCAAGATGGCGCAGGGCGCCAAACCCGGTGAGGGCGGCCAACTCCCGGGCCACAAGGTTTACCCCTGGGTCGCCACTGTGCGGCACTCCACGCCTGGTGTCGGCCTCATCTCGCCGCCCCCGCACCACGACATCTACTCGATCGAGGATCTGGCGCAGCTGATCCACGACCTCAAGAACGCCAACCCCGCCGCGCGGGTGCACGTGAAGCTGGTCTCGGAGAACGGCGTCGGCACGGTCGCCGCGGGCGTCTCCAAGGCGCACGCCGACGTGGTGTTGATCTCCGGACACGACGGCGGCACCGGCGCCACCCCGCTGACGTCCCAAAAGCACGCCGGGGCGCCGTGGGAACTTGGTCTGGCCGAGACCCAACAAACGTTGCTGCTCAACGGGTTACGCGACCGCATCGTGGTCCAGGTGGACGGCCAGCTCAAGACGGGCCGCGACGTGATGATCGCCGCGCTGCTGGGCGCCGAGGAGTTCGGCTTCGCCACCGCCCCGCTGGTGGTGGCCGGCTGCATCATGATGCGGGTATGCCACCTGGACACCTGCCCCGTCGGGGTGGCCACGCAGAACCCGCTGCTACGCGAGCGGTTCACCGGGAAGCCGGAATTCATCGAGAACTTCTTCGTGTTCATCGCCGAAGAGGTCCGGGAATACATGGCTCAGTTGGGTTTCCGCACCCTCAACGAGGCCGTCGGCCAGGTCCGGGCGCTGGACACCACGCTGGCGCGGGCGCACTGGAAGGCGCACAAGCTGGACCTGACCCCGGTGCTGCACGAGCCGGAGTCGGCGTTCATGAACCAGGACCTGTACTGCAGTTCGCGCCAGGACCACGGCCTGGACAAGGCTCTCGATCAGCAGCTGATCGTGATGAGCCGCGAGGCGCTGGATTCCGGCAAGCCGGTGCGGTTCTCGACCACGATCAGCAACGTCAACCGCACGGTGGGCACCATGCTGGGGCACGAGCTGACGAAGGCGTACGGCGGCCAGGGCCTGCCGGACGGAACCATCGACATCACGTTCGAGGGGTCGGCGGGTAACAGTTTCGGCGCCTTCGTGCCCAAGGGCATCACGCTGCGGGTCTACGGGGACGCCAACGACTACGTCGGCAAGGGCCTCTCCGGTGGTCGGATCGTGGTGCGGCCGTCGGACAACGTCCCGGACGGCTATGTCGCCGAGGACAACATCATCGGCGGCAACGTGATCCTGTTCGGCGCCACCAGCGGCGAGCTGTATCTGCGCGGAGTGGTGGGCGAGCGGTTCGCGGTGCGCAACTCGGGCGCCCACGCGGTGGTCGAGGGCGTCGGCGACCACGGCTGCGAATACATGACCGGCGGCAAGGTCGTCATCCTCGGCCAAACCGGCCGCAACTTCGCGGCGGGGATGTCGGGCGGCGTCGCCTACGTGTACGACCCCGACGGCGAACTCCCGAAGAACCTCAACACCGAAATGGTAGAACTCGAGACACTCGATGAAGACGACGCAGAATGGCTGTGCGGCATGATTCAGGCGCACGTCGACGCCACCGATTCCGCGGTGGCCCAGCGGATCCTGGCGGACTGGCACGGGCAGCGGCGGCACTTCGCCAAGGTGATGCCGCGCGACTACAAGCGGGTGCTTCAGGCGATCGCCGAGGCGGAACGTGACGGAGTGGACGTCGACAAGGCGATCATGGCGGCCGCGCATGGCTGACCCGACCGGCTTCCTGAAATTCACGCACCGGGAATTGCCGCAGCGTCGGCCTGTCCCGCTGCGGCTGCGCGACTGGCACGAGGTCTACGAGGAATTCGACGACGAGACCTTGCGCGAGCAGGCGACCCGCTGCATGGACTGCGGTATTCCCTTCTGCCACAACGGCTGCCCGCTGGGAAACCTGATCCCGGAGTGGAACGACCTGGTACGTCGGGGCCGATGGTACGACGCGATCGAGCGGCTACACGCCACCAACAACTTTCCGGACTTCACCGGCCGGTTGTGCCCCGCGCCCTGCGAGCCGGCGTGTGTGCTCGGCATCAACCAGGATCCGGTGACGATCAAGCAGATCGAACTGGAAATCATCGATCACGCCTTCGACGAAGGCTTCGTGGTCCCGCTGCCTCCGGACGTGCTGACCGGGAAGAAGGTCGCGGTGGTGGGCTCGGGCCCCGCCGGTCTGGCGGCCGCGCAGCAACTGACCCGTGCCGGGCACACCGTCACCGTCTTCGAGCGGGCGGATCGCATCGGCGGACTCCTGCGCTACGGCATCCCGGAATTCAAGATGGAAAAGCGGGTCCTCGACCGGCGGCTGGAGCAGATGCGCGCCGAGGGCACCGAATTCCGGGCGAACGTCAACGTCGGCGTCGACATTACTGCCGAGCAACTGCGCGCCGACTTCGACGCGGTGGTCCTGGCCGGCGGTGCGACCGCGTGGCGGGACCTGCCCGTTCCCGGCCGGGAGCTCGACGGCATCCATCAGGCGATGGAATACCTGCCCTGGGGCAACCGGGTGCAGGAGGGCGACGACGTGCTGGGGGACGACGGCGAACCGCCGATCACCGCCAAAGGCAAGAAGGTCGTCATCATCGGCGGTGGCGACACCGGGGCCGACTGCCTGGGCACCGCGCACCGACAGGGCGCTGTTGCCGTACACCAGTTCGAGATCATGCCGCGGCCACCGGAGTCGCGGGCGCCGTCGACCCCGTGGCCGACCTATCCGCTGATGTATCGGGTGTCCTCCGCCCATGAGGAGGGTGGCGAACGGATCTTCTCGGTCAACACCGAGGAGTTCGTGGGCAAGGACGGCCACGTCACCGCCCTCAAGGCGCACGAGGTGACGATGCAGGACGGCAAGTTCATCAAGGTCGAGGGCTCGGACTTCGAGCTCGAGGCCGACCTCGTGCTGCTGGCGATGGGATTCGTCGGGCCGGAGAAGGACGGTCTGCTGACCGACCTCGACGTGAAGCTGACCGAGCGCGGCAACGTCTCCCGTGGCGGCGACTTCGACACGTCGGTCCCGGGCGTCTTCGTTGCGGGAGACATGGGCCGGGGCCAGTCCCTGATCGTCTGGGCGATAGCTGAGGGCCGCGCGGCGGCCGCGGCCGTGGATCGGTACCTGATGGGCGCCACGGCGCTTCCGGCGCCGGTCAAGCCGACCGCGGCCCCGCTCCAGTAATCCCACCAGTCACACCAGAAACACGCCGCGAATGCGTCGGCGCGTCTGCGGTAGTTTGCCAGAAGGCGGGTGTCTAATGGACCGCTGTGGGCTTCATGCCACAGAGGCCCCGGCTCAACAGACCGTCGCAGGAGTGGTCACTGTGCATATGAACCCATTACATCGATCGCGGGTGGGGCGAATGGCCTGGTCGTGGGTCCGCCATCCGGTCAAAAGTCGCGAATTTCCCGCCAAACACGAACGCCTCGTCACCGCCGAAGAGTTGCTGCTTTTCGGGGTCTAGGCGTCCGCTCCAGCTCGCCCGGCCGCACCCAGCGTTTGCTCGGGGTTGGCCGGCGGCCACATTGGCGTCCCGCTCAGTGGTCCAACAGCCCGGAATCCCGGATGGCCTCGGCCAGCGGATCCAGGACCGCGGGGTCATGCGGGGGGTTGATGTACACGATGCCCAGGTTGAGCCCTTCGGCCGCCAGTCCCGCCGCCTCATCGAGCAGCTGCTGGTAGTTGCGGTCCTCGTTCAGGCGCAGGTGGGCCGACAGGGTGATCTCCTTCGGGTCACGCCCGATCTTCTCGCACTCCGCGGCCAGCACGTCCCGCTTGCGCGCGAACACATCGGGCGGGCCTCCGACGAAGTTCCAGTGCTGGGCGTACCGCGCGGTGATCGGCAGCGTCCGCTTCTCCCCGCTCCCGCCGATGCAGATCGGCGGATGCGGGCGCTGCACGCCCTTCGGCTCGTTGCGGGCCCCCTTGAGCTGGTAGTACTTGCCGTCGAAGTCGGTGGTCTCCCGGGTAAGCAGGCTGGTCAACACCTCGCAGGCCTCTTCGAACCGGTCGAACCGTTCCCGGATGCTGCCTAGCTCGATGCCGTAGGCACCCGACTCCTCCTCGTTCCAGCCGGCGCCGATCCCCAGCTCGAGCCGCCCGTTGGAGATGATGTCGAGCGCGGCGGCCATGTTGGCCAGCACGGCAGGATGGCGGTAGTGGATGCCGGTGACCAGCGTGCCCAGCCGCAGCCGCTTAGTGGCCTGCGCCAACGCGGTCAGCGTCGTCCAACCCTCCAGGCAGGGCCCGCTGGTGTCGGAGAAGATCGGGTAGAAGTGGTCGAAGGTCCACCCCGACTCGTAGACCTCGATGTCGTCGGCTGCCTGCCAGACGGACAGCATCTGGGCCCATGTGGTGTTCTGGGGTGACGTCTTGAACGCAAATCGCATGAATCCGACGTTAGCCGATCTTTATGAAGCGCAACTAAACGATGAGGGGCGATGACTTCCACCCAGCCGGCGCTCGGGCTCGACACCAAGGTCACGCCGGGCACACTGGAGTCATGGACCCGGTGGCAGCGCTGCGGCAGATCGCCTACTACAAGGACCGCAGCCGGCACGACGCGCGGCGCGTGATGGCCTACCGCAACGCCGCCGACATCATCGAGGGACTCGGCGACGCCGAGCGCGAGCGGCACGGGCAGGCCAACAGCTGGCAATCGCTGCCGGGCATCGGACCCAAAACCGCCAAGGTCATCGACCAGGCGTGGTCCGGTCGGGAACCCGACCTGCTGGTCGAGCTGAGGTCGTCGGCCGAGGATCTCGGTGGCGGGCACGTCCGCGCCGCCCTGCGGGGTGACCTGCACCTGCACTCGAACTGGTCGGACGGGTCGGTGCCCATCGACGAGATGATGGCCACCGCGGCCGCGCTGGGCCACGAGTACTGCGCGCTCACCGACCACTCGCCGCGCCTCACCATCGCCAACGGCCTGTCGCCGGACCGGCTGCGCGCGCAACTCGACGTGATCGACCGGCTGCGCGAGCGGTTCGCCCCGATGCGGATCCTCACCGGGATCGAGGTCGACATCCTCGAAGACGGCGGTCTGGACCAGGAACCCGAACTGCTGGAGCGCCTCGACGTGGTCGTGGCGAGCGTGCATTCGAAGCTGTCGATGGATGCCGCGGCGATGACCCGGCGCATGGTCCGCGCCGCGTCCGATCCGCACGCCGACGTGCTCGGCCACTGCACGGGGCGGCTCGTCTCGGGGAACCGCGGTATCCGGCCCGAGTCCCAGTTCGACGCCGAGGCCTTGTTCACGGCCTGCCGCGAGCACGGCACCGCGGTCGAGATCAACTCCCGTCCCGAGCGCCGCGACCCACCATCGCGGCTGCTGAGCCTGGCACTGGAGATCGGGTGTGTGTTCAGCATCGACACCGACGCGCACGCGCCCGGCCAGCTGGACTTCCTCGGCTATGGCGCGCAGCGCGCCGTCGACGCCGGCGTCCCCGTCGACCGCATCGTCAACACGTGGCCGGCCGACAAGCTGCTGGAGTGGACCCGGCGCAACTGAGGCCTCAGACGCGCACGGTCTCGACCGTCTCCGAGGCCGGCTCGTCGCAGCGTACGCGACCGTGGATCACATTGGCGCCGGCGACGGCCGCGCAGGTTGCGGCGGGAACGAGCAGGGCGTACCCGCCGAACCACACCCCGAACGCGATCCCGGCGATGCCGCCACCGAGGAACAGCAGCAGCGTCGTCACCAGGATCGCGGCCTTCCACTTCGCGATCCCGTCCTGCCGGCTGCGGCCGAGCATCAGGCCGAGGTCGGTGACGGTGCCCGTGAAGTGCGTGGTGCGGATCGACATCCCATGAAAACTTGAGGTCAGGCCGTTCTGCAGGCCGAGCGCCGCGGCGGCGAACAGCGCCTGGATCGCGGTTTCCTCGACGCCCAGCGAGGTGATCTGGGATTTGACGAACGTTTCTTCCACGCCGGCGGCGGCGAGGACGAGCAGCACCGCCTCGGTGAACAGCACGACCGCCTGCCGGGGCCCCGCCAGAGCCTCCGTGGGTGCGAGAATCGCGCCGGCCATCGTCGCTCCCGCTAGGAAGCCCAACAGAATTGCGGCGAGCACATGACCCTCGTAGAGCCACGGGTTCGCCGTGTTCATGCCCAGCTGGGTGGTGATCGCCGTCAGGTTTCCGACCGGCAACGCCAGGATGAGGAGAGCCACGGCGTTGACGAAGCCCGCCGATAACGCGAGCACGGCGCTGTAACCGAGGAGAAAACCTTCGCGTGGGGGGCCGCTGTTGCGCGCTTTGTCCGGCGGCACCGTCGTGTTCAATTGCTCCCTTTCCGGGTCGGGGTCTTCGCCAGCTTATATGTGGACGCGCGTGCTCGCCGAGGTCGTGGACCATCTCAAATGAAGCTCATATCATCGAAAGATAATGAACGGCAACGGAATTCGCGAATTAACGGCAGAACCTCAGTCGGGTAATGTCGGCATCTCTATACCCAAATCGTGACCGATCAACACACCGCGGGTGAGCGCTTGCTTGCCGAAGCGGCGACGGACGCTGTCGATGGCGGCGTCTACCCCCGGTGATTCACCGTGCAACGGCAGCATCAGCTGCTGCGCGCCGGTGCGGTCGATCCCCGAGACCGAAAACCCGACCAGCGTCAACCCGCGCTCGGCGATCAACGGCGCCGCCGCGGCGACGAGCCGGCGGGCCGCGCCCAGGATGGGCCCGGTCGCCGAGGTCGCCCACGGCAGGGTATGCGACCGGGTCGCCCGGCCGAAGTCGTCGAAGCGCAGCCGCAGCACCACCGTGCGCCCGGTGCGACCGGCGGCGCGCATCCGCCCGGTGATGCGGTCGACCAGGTTGATGACCACGGCGTCGATCTCGGGCGCCGACATCGCATTGCCGGCGCGCCCCAGCGCCCGCTGGGCGCCGATCGAGCGTCGACGCACGCCGGTGGTCACCCGCCGGCGGTCGATGTTGCGCGACAGTGCGAACAACTGGCGGCCCATCGCCGCGCCCACCAGTGACGCCAGCGTCGATTCACCCAGCTCCGCGACCGCCGCCACCGTGTCGATCCCATGGGCGTGCAACTTGTCCGCGGTTACCGCACCCACGCCCCAGAGGCGGCACACCGGCAACGGATGCAGGAAGGCCAGCTCGCCGTCGGGCGGAACGAGCAGCAAGCCGTCGGGCTTCGCTTCCTGGCTGGCCACTTTGGCGAGGAACTTCGTCCGGGCCACCCCCACGGTGATCGGCAGCCCGGCCCGCGCGCGCACGTCTGCGCGCAGCCGCTCGGCGATCTGGACCGGGGTGCCCGACACCCGTGCGAGGCCGCCGACGTCGAGGAACGCCTCGTCTACGGATAGCGGCTCGACGAGCGGCGTGCAGTCGCGGAACACCTCGAAGACGGCGTCGCTGGCGCGCGTGTAGGCGGCCATCCTGGGCGGCACCACGACGGCCCGCGGGCACAACCTGCGGGCTTGCGCGCCGCCCATGGCCGTGCGCACGCCGTAGGCCTTGGCCTCGTAGCTGGCCGCCAGCACCACACCACCGCCGACGATCACGGGCCGACCCCGCAGCGTCGGGTCGTCTCGCTGTTCGACCGAGGCGTAGAAGGAGTCCAGGTCCGCGTGCAGGATGGATGCCTCACTCCGCACGATCAAGCCGCTCGCCTAAAACGGTGGTGGGTCGCCGTCGGGCGGGGTGGGCCCGGCGCGTAGCGCGAGGCGCGCTTGGCGATTGCGTTGCCGTTCGGCGGTGACGCGCTGTGCGCGGTGCTGACTGCGGGTGCGGGTGCGTTTGGGCATCATCGCGGTCCGGTCGGCGCAGTAGTCGGCTTCGGATGGGCAGACCTCGGGGGTCGGCATGCCGCCCACGGCGTGGCAGAGGCTGGGGAACAGCAGGGCGCTGCCGGGGGTGGTGACGTACGTCTGGCCCGACGGGGAGGTCAGTATCAGGGTGCCGTCGGCCAGCTGCTGGTCGGTCCAGCCCCAGAAGGTCTTGATGAGATGGTGCGTGCGGCAATAGCACTTGAGGTTGCCGGCGTGGGTGGGGCCGCCCTGGGCGTAGGGGACCGTGTGGTCCACATCGCATCGGCCGGCGGGCACGTCGCAGCCCGGCCAGCGGCATGTCAGGTCGCGGCAGCGTACGAAGTCGGCGAGCGCCCGTGACGGGGTGTAGCCCCTCTCGGGTGGGGCGTCACCCGGATGCGCCAGCGGTACGAGTGTGGCCGACTTAGCGAGTTCCGCCACGAGCTCGGGGCTGATCAGCCCGTCGGCGCCCACCTCGGAGCCCGGCGCGTCACCCGCCCCGGCGAGCGTGGCCCGCTCGGCGATCACGTGGATCACCACCGGCCCCGCCGGGCGGCGCCCGACTGCGGCGCAGTCACCACGCCCGCAGCGGCAGCCCAGCCGGTCGGCCCCGGTGGCCAGCGCGCCCAGGGCGTCGGCACGGCGCTGTTCACGGGTGCGCGGATCACGCGCGCACACGGTGCCCGCCACTGCATCCAGACGCTGGTCCAGGGCCCGGGCGTCGGGCACCAGCAGGCTGCCTCGGATGAGCGCCATGCCACTTTCAGTGTCGTCGATCTCGATGCTCCGGTCGGTGCGCGACCGGGTATGGCGGCGCACCGCATCGGCGTCGGCGCGCGCGACGATCAAGTCGACCTGCCCGGCCAGCCGCGAGCGCGTCATCGACGGCCACCGCGTCACATTCGCGGCCAACCGGGCATCCACCGCTGCGAGCACGTCGGCGTCATCGATCAGGTCGGTGCGGTACACGATGGTGGCGAACAACCGAAAATCGATGTCCCCGGCGGCGAAGATCGCGCCCACCCGTGGCAGGCGCTCGCGCATCGTCCGAGCGTAGCGCACCCGCGAGGCGGCCAACGCCTGGGAGATCCGCAATCCGGCGGCCACCTCGGCCGCGACGGCCTCCATGGTGTCGATTGCCCAGGCCTCGGTCTCCGCGGACCGCGAGAGTCGGTAGGCGAACAATTCCCCGATCGCGATCAGTTGCGCCGCAGCGGCCCGGTTCTCGGCGCGGGCCGCCGCACCGATGCGCTCCAGCAGAGCCGTCGGCCCATCCTGATCGAACATGTGTTCGATTATGCCACAGCACCGCGAAAACCGGTAGGGCGGCCGCTATTCGTTTGGGCCGTAAATGCCGCTCACCCAGATGTGGGTGAGGGTGTCGACCACCCGTTCTGGGTCTACGGCCGGGGCCTCGGCGGACAGGGCGGCCATCATCGTGCGCTCGTTCATCTGGTTCAGTGCCGTCGCCAGGTCCGCGGCCGGAATGGTCTCCGGCGCGGCGCCGCGGGAGCGCTCGGCGGTGATCATGGCCGCCGTCTGGTCGATCCACTTCTGCATGAACCCCGACCACACCGTCCGCAACTCCGAGCTGGTGGCCAGCGCCTCCGTCGCGGCGCGGGCCAGCTTGCGGTGCGTGCTGAACGCCGTGAAGAACGCTTTGATGCCGTTGCGCCACACCCGGCGCGGGTCCGCGGGCAGCCGTTGGATCGCGCCGTCGAACTCCGCGTCGGCCTGCGCGATCACCGGCTCGAGCAGCGAGAGCAGCACCGCTTCCTTCGACTTGAAATAGAAGTAGAACGTCGGCCGCGACAGGCCTGCGCCCCTCGCGAGGTCGTCGACGGAGATCTCGGCGAACGCGCGTTCGTGCAGCAGCCGTTCGGCCGTCGCGATGATTGCCTGCTCCCGGTCGTCTCCGGAGGGGCGCAGGGTACGGCGGCCGCGCAGGGCGCGTGCTTGGCCGGCGGAGGTCACCCGTGCGACTTTACAGGGTGTCGAAGCTTTCAACACCCTGTTGACCGAGTCGACACAGCGTTGATAGCGTGACCACATGACTGAACACCTCGACGTCGTCATCGTCGGCGCTGGCATCTCGGGCGTTAGCGCCGCGTGGCACCTCCAGGACCGTTGCCCATCCAAGAGCTACGCAATCCTCGAGCGCCGTGATGACCTCGGCGGCACGTGGGACCTGTTCAAATACCCGGGCATCAGGTCGGACTCGGACATGTTCACCCTCGGATTCCGGTTCAAGCCGTGGCGTTCGGCGACGTCGATCGCCGACGGCCCCTCGATCAAGTCCTACATTCGCGAGGCCGCGGTCGAGAACGGAATCGAGCGCCGCATCCGTTACCGCCACCGCGTGCTGGCCGCCGACTGGTCCGACGCCGACAATCGCTGGACCCTGACGGTGGAACACGACGGCCAGCGCAGCGAGCTCACCTGCTCGTTCCTGTTCGCCTGCACCGGCTATTACAACTACGACGAGGGCTACTCGCCCACGTTCGCCGGCGCGGAGGACTTCGAGGGCACGATCGTGCACCCGCAACACTGGCCGGAGGACCTCGACTACGCGGGGAAGAAAATTGTCGTCATCGGGTCCGGCGCGACGGCCATCACGCTGATCCCGGCGCTGGTGAATTCGGGCTCCGGCCACGTCACGATGCTGCAGCGCTCGCCGACCTACATCGGCTCACTGCCGGGCGTTGACCCGTTCGCGGTACGGGCCAACCGGCTGCTGCCCGACCGCCTGGCGCACATGGCGAACCGGTGGAAGGCGATCGCCTTCAGCACGTTCCAGTACCAGCTCGCGCGCAAACGCCCCGCCTACATGCGCAAGACGTTGATGACGATGGCGCAGCGCCGCCTACCGAAGGGCTACGACGTCGAGAAGCACTTCGGCCCGAAGTACAACGTGTGGGACCAGCGGCTGTGCCTGGCGCCCGACGGTGACTTCTTCCGGACCATCCGGCACGGCAAGGCCGACGTCGTCACCGATACCATCGACCGGTTTACCAAGACCGGGATCCGGCTCGCCTCGGGCGAGGAGCTGCAGGCCGACATCATCGTCACGGCAACCGGTTTGAACATGCAGTTGCTCGGCGGGGTGACGCCGTCGCGCAACGGCCAGCCCTTCGACCTGCCGTCCCTGATGACGTACAAGGGCCTGATGTTCTCCGGCGTGCCGAACTTCGCCATCACCTTCGGGTACACCAATGCCTCGTGGACGCTGAAGGCCGACTTGGTCTCCGAATTCGTCTGCCGGTTGCTCAACTACATGGACGCCAAGGGCTTCGACACCGTCGAGCCGCTACACCCGGGCGCCGACGTCGACGAGCTGCCGTTCATGGACTTCAATCCCGGCTACTTCCAGCGATCCCAGGACATCTTGCCCAAGTCCGGGTCGCGCGCGCCGTGGCGCCTCAAGCAGAACTACCTGTTCGACATGCGCACCATCCGGCGCGGCAAGGTCGACGACGAGGGGCTCAAGTTCTCCAGGAAACGCGCACCGGTACCCGCTTAGGGGGCGCTTAGGGGGCGATGACGACGATCCCGTCGTCATCGCTGAAGGCGGTTTCGCCGGGCACGAACGTCACCCCGCCAAGGCTGATCTCGACGCCGCGTTCCCCGGCGCCGGTCTTGGTGCTCTTGCGGGGATTGGTGCCCAGCGCCTTTATGCCGATGTCGATGCCGCGCAGCGCGGCGGCGTCACGCACCGCCCCGTTGACGATCAGCCCGGCCCAACCGTTGGAGCGGGCCAACTCGGCGATCAGGTCGCCGACCAGGGCGGTGTGCAGAGAGCCCGCGCCGTCGACGACCAGCACCCCGCCCGCCCCGGGCTCGGATAGCACCGACTTGAGCAGCGCGTTGTCTTGGAAGCAGCGCACGGTGGTGATCGGCCCGGCGAACTCGGCGCGACCCCCGAACTGGCGGAACTGGAGGTCGCAGCTGCGCACGTCGGCGCCGATCTCGTCGACCAGGTCGGCGGTGGGCCGGAAGGACACGGTCATCTCAGCGGCGCCGCAACTGCCGGATCAGCAGGATGGCCAGCAAGCTGACGCCCAGGGCGACGATCAGCGGCAGCGGCGACTGGCCCAGCACCGATGGTGAAACCTCCGGCGAGACCGGGTTCTTGGCGGCTTCGACAGTCGATTTTGCTTGCGCCGCAGCGTCTTTGGCGGCCGCGGCTAGGTCGCCGTTGGTCTCGATCCGCTGCTGTACGCTGAGCGGCTGCTCGGCGGGCGGCGGCGGGGGCGCGGCTTTCTTGGCTGGCGCCTTCTTCGCGACCGCCTTCTTGACGGGGGCCTTCTTCGCAGGTGCCTTCTTAGCGGGCGCCTTGGCGGGGGCTTTCTTCGCCGCCTTGGCGGGCGGCTTCTTCTCGGGCGGCGCCTCCGGGGGGAGGGCCGGTGGGGTGGAAGCGCCGTCGGGTTCGCTGTTGGGTTGCTCCTGCGGGTCTGCCATGCGGCCGCTCCTTTGCGCCTTCCTGGTCGCGCACCGAAAAGTAACTCGCTCCCATCATGCCAGGAGGCGCTTGCGCGCCTCGGCCAGCGGTCAGGGTCGGCGACGCGCCGCCCACAAGGCGCCGGTCGCGACGAGTGTCACCGCTACGACCACGAATGGCCAGACCGGCAGCGGGCCACCCGTGTCGGTCCCGGCGGCGACGGGCCCGGGCGTGCCGGTGCCGGGAACCGTCAGGCGAAACGACCAGGAACCGGACACCACGTGGCCGTCCGCGGACGTCACCCGGTAGTTGACCGTGTATGTGCCGGCCGGCCCGAGCGGCCGGAGGTCGACGCTCACGATCGCCCCCTGCACCGAGGGCTCGCCGGTGGACCACACGTTGCCGTCGGGGCCCACCACCGTCATGGCCGCGAAGGCGGTCTGCAGCCGCTCGTTGAAGGTCGCGCTCGCCCGGGGCGGGCCGGAGGCGAGCGCCGCGTTGTCTGCCGGGTCGGCGGCGATCCGGGCGGCATGCGCGGACGCCGACGGGGCGCTGAGCGTGGCGAGTGCCAGCAAGGCGCCGACCCACGCCGCCACCGCCAGGCGTTTCACGAGCGTCGGCGGATCAGCACCAAGAAGACGCCGGCGGCGGCTACGACCAGGGCCGCCCCGCCGAGGAGGCGGGCCGTGTTGTCCGCCGGCCTGGGGGCGGCGGACGCGGGGGCGGGGCCTGCGGGTGGCTGGTGTTGGTGCGGCGCCGGCGGGCCGCCGGCGAGCGCCAGCACGGGCGCGGGGTGCTCGGGCTCCGCGCCGCCGGGCAGGGGCGGCTGATCCCACTTCACGACCGTCCCGTCGGAGTAGGTCTGCGTGGTGGGAAAGCTGATCGTATCGGCGTCGGGCAGCTGCACCGAGATCCGGAACAGGCCGAACTGGTCGGGGCCGATGCCGCCGTCGGGCGCGGTCGTCCAGGTCACCGACCGCACGAAGCCGGCGGCCGCGTCCCGGTCCAGCGTCACCGCCCAGCCGGGCAGGTACTCGGCGCTCACCGACGTCGCGTTGGGGAGGGCGACGGTCAGCGTCGTGGTCCTGGCGCCGGTGTTCGATTCGTTGGGTACCTGGAAGGTGACGAGGGACCGGTCACCGCGCGCCGCGTCGTCGCTGCTGACGTGCACATGCGCCCAGGCGGCCGGTGTACCCAGGGCCACGCCGGCCCCGAGCGTAACGGCCACCGCGGTCAGCGCGCGCCGGAGCCGCCCCATGGTCACGGCGGTCAGCTCAGGCCGAGCCGGGCCATCAGGTCCGCCTCGATGCCGTCGAGTTGCGATGAGATCGCGGCGTGGGCCGCCCGCCGGCGCGCGGCCGGCATGTTCTCCGCGGCGGTGACGGCCGCCGAGAGATCGGCGAGCCGCTCGGAGATCGCGGACACGAACTGCCGGGTCTCGGCGTCCTTGGGCTTCTTGTCCTGCACCATCTGCAGCGACTTCTCCGCGCCGGCGATCCGGGCCGACAACTGGGCGCCATGCCCGGAGAATTGGCCGATCTGCGCCAGCGGGACGCCGAGCTGGTCCGCGCGACGCTGGTCGACCATCGCGCGGGCGGCGATGGCCGCCCGGTAGATGACCGGGGTCAGGATCGGGGCCAGCAACCGGGTCACCGTCAACAGGCGGCGGATGCGGGTGGGCGAGAACACCTTCCCCTCGCGCGCGGTCTTGAGCTCGGCCTCGGCGACCTTCAGCGCGTTGCGGTCGCTTTCGCGCTGGGCCTTGATCTGGGCTCGGAGCGCCTTTTCCGCCGACCGCGCCTCGCTCTTTATGCGGCGGGCATCATTCTTGGCCGAGAGCCTGGCCTCCAGCTTGGCGCGGGCCTTGATCGCGCGGGCTTCGGCGCGCAGCGTCGCGCGACTCTTTCGCTTGCGGAACAGGCCCATTCCCGGCCGCCTCCCGGTGGTCTCGCTGGCTCAATGTGTATCGAACTCGCGGGTGCGCGATTCAAGCAACCCTAATCGGGAGGAGAGGACGGCGGCCCGCCAGGGCGGGCCGCCGAATTCGTCGCGGACGCGCTAGACGCCCGCGTGTTCCGCGCGGAGCAGCTCGTCCACGCGTTCCACAAGCTCCTCCCGGGCCTCCGGAGACAACTCGGCGGCGGCCAGCGCGATGCGGCGCACCCCGTCGTCGCGCATAGTGGCCCACCACGACAATTCCCTGTCGAGCTTCTCGTAGTACTCGTCGTCGGTGAAGTAGGCCGGCTTGATCCGGAAGAAATTGGCGAGGGCCGACATGGTGGCCGCCGACGGATTGGTGCGGTTGCCGGAACGTAGCTGGGAGAGGTAGGGAGCCGACATCGTAACGCCCTCCGCTTTGAGCGCCGCGATCACCTCCGCGGAGGTGTGCGGTCCGCGCCCGGGCGGATACACCGTGTCGAACAGGCGGTTCAGGCGGGCAGAAAACGTCGTGCTCATCGATATGTCCTCCACTGGGCTGTAGAAGTTAACTATTACCTAGGTGTATTAGCTGATCATGCTAGCGACGGATTGTCGTTGCTACCAGGTGCAAACCTGATCGGCTCCGGTACGGACGTAGCTGGCGCCGGCCAGTTCCACACTTCACGAGCGTCCATCCGATTCGCTGAAGTGTCCACCGGACGGGCGAAACTCACAGGTTATCCGCAGAATCCAGGTCCGCGCCGAATGTGGCGGACCGCTCCGACCGGGACTGCCGGGAAGCCCCGAGGAACGGTGCTGGGCAGTCGCTCCGCAGCCAACGAGCAAGCCGAGGATTTTTGTATATTATGGCGGCGAACTTTGCTGCAAGGTCTGCAACTCGCACCCAAAACGGGCTTGAAGTCCAGTGAATCACCGCCGGGGATACCTCTGGGGCCGGCGGGTCGGCGCGTGCGCGGCGGGCGGACTGTTGTCGCCGGCCCCTCAGGCACGACCCGGAGGCGTGGCAGGCGATGTTGTCGCCGCCCGGAGCGGCCGGCGAGTTTGCGCGAGCGCCGCTGACGGTGTGATCGTCACCACACTCCCGCCGGGCCGTCCCATCGCGCAACTCGGCGGGTGCGAAACGCACTGGCGGCTACTCGCGCTCGCGGGTGGTCCGCGGGCTTATGGGCCGGCCGGCGCGCGCTGGAGGACGGCGGCCGAGTCCGCCTGTCCGGGCCCCGATTCGATCCCGGTGATTCAAGCCGCCAACAGCATTGCCAGGATCGCGGTGTCGGGATGACTGATGGGGTCGACGCCTACCCGGCTCACCATGGAGGTGATAGTGCCGTCGGCTTCCGCCTCCACCCAGGCCGCCCGATGTTCGAGGCCCAGGTAGGGCAGTCCCGGCAGCAGCACGCAGCCGGACGCCGCTCCGGTGCATTCGGGCAACGACGGCGTGGTTTCCGAGGGCGGGTGCAACATCAGCAGGGCTGGGGGCTGATGTGTGGCGAAATAGCCTGGCTGGATGGCCGATTCGCCGAAGACCGTGCCCTCGGCCAGCACCAGGCCAACCGTGCCCGGCTCGGGCTCGTCGGGCAGTTCCTCGCGGGCGCCGAACACCGTTGTCGTGGAAAGCAATCCGGGCAGTGACGCGACCCGCACTGCGACCATCAACAGCTGGGCCCATTCCTTGGTTGAATCCGGCCAACGGCCAGAGATCACAAACCCTTTCAGGGCACCACGAGAATGGAAGGGGGATACCCCTATTGGCCGCTCTGAGCCAGTCTCCATTTCGACCTCCGCGCGACGCCTGAAACCGAACAGCCACACGCTCGAATAGTTAAGGATGCCTGCGGTTTAGGCACCGTGCAACCCGACACGGCCGTCGTGAGGGTGGCGAGAAGGTCAAAGGGCGCCACGCGCAGCGCGTGACGCCCTTTGATTTCTCCAGGACGGTTAGGTCGAGATCAGGCCCGAGGCCTTCGACGTGGCCGCGGCATAGCGCGCCTGCACGTCCTCCCAGTTCACGACATTCCAGAACGCCTTGGTGTAGTCGGCCTTGACGTTCTTGTACTGCAAGTAGAACGCGTGCTCCCACATGTCGATCAGCAGCAGCGGAACGGCGCCGAGCGGGAAGTTGGCCTGGTGGTCGTACACCTGGAAGGTGAGCAACCTGTCGCCGAGGCTGTCGTACGCGAGCACGGCCCAGCCGGAGCCCTGAATCCCGTTGGCAACCGCGGTGAACTGCGCACGGAACTTGTCGAACGAGCCGAATGCATCGTCGATGGCGGCGGCCAGATCGCCGGTCGGCTTGTCGCCACCGTTGGGGGACAGAATTTTCCACCACACCGTGTGGTTGACGTGGCCGCCCAGGTTGAAGGCGAGGTTCTTCTCGTTCAGCAGGATGGCGCTGTGATCGTCCTTGCTGCGCGCCTCTTGAAGCGCTTCGACGGCGGAATTGGCGCCCTTGACATACGTCGCGTGATGTTTGCTGTGGTGCAGTTCGTTGATCTGGCCGGAGATGTGCGGTTCCAGCGCTCCGTAGTCCCAGTCCAAGTCGGGCAGGGTGTATTCAGCCACGGCATTCCTTTCTTCGGTTATCGGTCTAAGACGCTCATCGGCCCAAGCCTGCCACGTGGAGGCCAGCCGTAATCAACCCTGCTCCATGACTGCGCGCACCGCAAGAACGTCCGCTGTGAGGCGATACTCCGAATACCCCGATCGGCCGGGTTTCAAGACAGGACGATGATGGCCAATACCGCGAGCAGGGCCAGTGCGATCAGACCCGCACGCAAGGCGGCGACGCTGTAGCTGTGATTCCACGCAGGCGAGCCGGAATACGACTTCGACTGGGCCGGCGAACCGGGACCGAACGAATGCGTGGCCATCAAGTGCCTTTCACCTGCTCGTCCATTTCGGTTAGTGAGGCGAGTCACAACACAGGGCGGATCGCGATCATAACCCGTTGTGATCGGCTTGGAAAATGTGGCGCGCAATGGGGCCGTTCCCGTGGGGATGGTTAGCCGGGCAATCCATTTCGCTCCCGCGTCGATGCGGCTTGTTTACGGGACACCCGTACCAGAGCGCGGGTTATCCACAGCTGCGGTCCCGCGTTGGCCGGTAGAGGCGATTTTCGGGGGCGGCATACCCCGGCGCCTCTTGTGGATAAACCTGTGGAAACTGTGGATAGTCGTCGGCGTTCGGGTGATTGCCGAACCGTCCCGGAGCTGAGCGGGCCGTCGCGTTCCGGGCGACTCGGGTGACCGCCGCGTTGCCGGGGGGTGCGTTTGCCGCCGGGCTAGTCTGGTCCGGTGATCCAGGTGTGCTCCCAGTGCGGCACTCGGTGGAACGTGCGCGAGCGGCGCCGCGAGTGGTGTCCACGCTGCCGGGGGGCGCTCATGGCGCCCCTTGCGGACGCTCCGCCCGCCGATCCTCGATGGGGCACGTACGGGGGCCCGCCGCCGGCGACGCCCGCCAGGCCTCCCGGTTCGTCCGCGTGGCAGCGCGCAACGCCGCGGCTGCCACCGGGGTATCGCTGGATAGCGGTGCGCCCGGGCGCCGCGCCGGCTACCCGCCGACTGCGGCGGGACCGGGGGCCGACGCCGCGGTATGCGGTGATGCCGCGTTGGGGACTTTCGGACCGTGCGGAGCTGGCCCCCGCGCCGGCCGAGAAGCCGGCCCGCACGGGCCCGTGGACGGCCGTGGTGCGTGCCAGCCTGTTCGCGGGCGTGTTGGTGCTCGGCCTCACCGCCCTGGTCTACGTGGTGCGCTACGTGCTGCTGGTGATCAACCGGAACATCCTGCTCAACTCGCTGCTGGCCATCGCCGTCGACTGGCTCGGGGTGGTGGCCAGCCTGGCCTCGATCGGGGTGGCGGTCACTTGTTGGTTGCTGCTCGTGCGGTGGTTGATCGCGCGCCGGACCGCGGCGTTCGCGCACTACGGCATCCCGGAGCCGCGGTCGGCGCGCGCTCTGTGGGTCGGCTGCCTGGTGCCGCTGGTCAATCTCTTGTGGGCCCCGGTCTACATCATCGAGTTGGCCGAGATCGAGGACCATTACGTCCGGCTGCGCAGGCCCATCCTCCAGTGGTGGATCGCCTGGATCCTCAGCTACCTCGCGTCGACCTTCGCCATCGCCACCAGCTTCGCCACGGACGCGCAGGCGATCGCGAACAACACCGTGCTGATGGTGTTCGCCTACCTGCTCGCGGCGATCGCGCTGGCCGCCGCGGCGCGCATCGTCGAGGGATTCGAGCGCAAACCCGTCGACCGGCCGGCGCACCGCTGGATCATGGCCGGTTCCGACGGTCCCACTCGGCCCGCCGGGGAGCCGGCGCGCCCGGTTGACGCCGCCCCAGTTGAGTTGAAGGGGCAGGAACCGGCAGCATTGGGATCATGACGTGGGCCGACGAGGTGCTCGCCGGGCACCCGTTCGTCGTTGCCCACCGGGGCGCGTCGGCGGCCCTGCCCGAACACACGCTCGCCGCCTACGATCTCGCCCTCCAAGAGGGCGCGGACGGGGTGGAATGTGACGTGCGCCTGACCCGCGACGGCCACCTGGTGTGCGTGCACGACCGTCGGTTGGACCGCACGTCGACCGGGGCCGGTTTGGTCAGCACGTCAACCCTCGAGGAGCTGCGGGAGCTGGAGTACGGCGCCTGGCACGACAGCTGGCGCCCCGACGGGTCGCACGGCGACACGAGCCTGCTGACGCTCGATGCCCTGGTCTCGCTCGTCCTGGACTGGCACCGGCCGGTCAAGCTGTTCATCGAGACCAAGCACCCGGTCCGGTACGGCTCATTGGTGGAGAGCAAGCTGCTCGCGCTCCTGCATCGCTACGGCATCGCCGCGCCGGCGTCGGCCGACCGGTCGAGGGCGGTGGTGATGTCGTTCTCGGCGGCCGCGATGTGGCGGATCCGGCGCGCCGCACCGATGCTGCCGACCGTGCTGCTCGGCAAGGCCGCCCGCTACCTGATCAGTGGCGCCGCCACCGCCGTCGGCGCCACCGCCATCGGGCCGTCGCTGGCGGCGTTGAAGGAGTATCCGCAACTCGCCGACCGTGCCATCGCCCAGGGCAGGGCGGTGTACTGCTGGAACGTCGACGAGTACGAGGACCTCGCGTTCTGCCGGGACGTCGGGGTCGCCTGGCTGGCCACCCACCATCCCGGTCGAACCAAGGCCTGGCTGCAGGAGCACCCCGCCGGCGAGAACGGCGAATAGGGGTCGCTATTGCGCCTCGCCCGGGGTGGGCACGGGGCCGTCGGACGCCAGCGCCTCGAACAAGCGCGCGGCCCCGTCGTGGTCCCACACCACCACGGATCCGGCGTCGCTGTCCGTGAATTCGCCGATCGGGACCGTCATCGCCCTCTTCGGCCCGTGCAGCGCCCACCCGAGGCGGGCCAGGTCCCAGACGTGGTCGCCCCGGTCGACGGTCAGGGCGCCGGCGGCGGCGCGCGGCACCGCGTACCAGCGCCGCGGGTTGAGGTAGACCGCGGGGCTGGTGGCACGGTGCAGCAGCGCCGACATGAACTCCCGCTGATGCACCATCCGGTCGAGGTCGGCCCGGGGGGTGTCCCGCGTCCGCACGAAGCCGAGCGCGTCGCGGCCGCCCACTTGCTGGCAGCCGGCCGGCAGGTCGATGCCGGCCAACGGGTCGTGCAGCGCCTCCGTCGGGCACACCGTCACTCCGCCGAGCGCGTCCACCAGGCTGGCGAACCCGCTGAACCCGATCTCGGCGTAGTGGTCGAGGTGCAACCCGGTGGCCTGCTCCACCGTCTGGGTGAGGAGGGCGCCCCCGCCCTCCGAGAATGCGGCGTTGATCTTGTCCTTGCCATGCCCGGGGATCGGTACGTAGGAGTCGCGCGGGATCGACACGATCGTCGGCGGGGTACCGGACCAGAACTCCGGGACGTGGACCAGCAGGATCGAGTCGGTGCGACCGTTGCCGATGTCGCCGCCGGTGGCAAGGTCGCGCTGCTGCTGGGCGGTGAGGCCCTGCCGGCTGTCGGAGCCGACGAGCAGCCAGTTGGTCCCGCGCCCGGGACCGGGACGGTCCGGGTAGTCGCTCAACACCGCTTCGCGGTGCAATGCGGTGTCGAACCACCAGCCGCCGCCGACGAGGCCCGCCGCGGCGAGCAGCGTCCCGATCGGCACCACGGCCGCGGTCGCCCGCAACCAACGACGGATGCCGCGGGGGCGGCGAACTCGCGGCGCTACCGGCGGGGGCGGTCGCGGGGTCGCGGGGCGTCGCGGTACCGGACGGCGCAGCGGTACCGTGCGGGCGTCGGGCGGCGGGGCGGCCTCGCGCCGGATCACCTGCGACGGTTCCGCCGGCGGGACGGGTCTTCGAGGCTCTCGACGTTCCGGAGCTCGGTCGCCGTTCACCCGCTCAACTTAGGACATGGGCTAGCGGCGGGCCCGCAACCCGTTGATGAACGGGCAGCCCATCAGAACGCGGATGGCCTGGCTCAGCCCGGCCATGTCCGCCACCGGCTTGTGGAACGGCAACCGTACGTCGTGGTCTCCGTCGTGGCGCTCGACGCGGAAGCGCATGCCGTAGCGATCGATCCCGAGCGGGCGGACCTGCCCGCGCCGCAGCTGCGGGGGTAGCCGGGACACTAGCCGCGCCACCACGTCGTTGTGGGCGGTGTCGAGGTGCCACAGCAGCGTCGACTCGATCTCGCAGAACGGGTCGGGCCGCGCCGCCAGCAGGTCGGCTATGTCGACGGGTTCGGCGCCGGTGGCGTCGGTGACGACGACCGACGCGATCTCCATCCGCAGCAGCGCATACCCCGGTTCCTCGTCCGTCGCGACCGACTGGGGCGTCCGAACCTGCAGCAGCGCGGGGTTCGGGCATCGGCTGGCGACATGGTCCAGCAGCGGCGGCACCGCGCCCGCCGGGACCTCGTGCACTCTGCCGCGCACCCAGACCAACGAGCGGACCGGCTCCCGCAGGGGGAGCGGAGCGTAATCGGTGAGCTCGAGCAACGCCTGGGAACCGAAGGTTCCGGGCGAGTGTTGCACGGGCAGGGCGAGGGCGAACGATCCGTCGTCCAGGAGGTGATGGAGGGACGGGGCGACGGGGTCCTCGCGCTCGATGGCAAGGAGTACGCCGCCGGCCCGGGCGCAGACGCTGCGGATGCGCTCGGCGGTTGTCGGCGCGGAAGGGGCGAGCGGTGGCAATGGTCCTCCTAAGGTTAGGCAAGCCTAAGTTAACCTAACTCGCGCGACGGCACAATGGAGTGTTCCGCGCGGCGTGCCGTTAGGGTTGGGGCGTGATCCGCATCGCTTATCTCGGCCCGGAGGGGACTTTCACCGAGGCGGCGTTGATGGATATCGTGGCCGCCGGCCTGATCCCCGAACAGGGCCCGGACGCGGAGATTCAAAAGGTGCCGATCGACAGCACACCGGGGGCGCTGGATGCCGTGCGCGACGGCCGCGCCGACTACGCGTGCGTCCCGATCGAAAGCTCTATTGACGGATCGGTGACACCAACGCTGGACAGCCTCTCGATCGGCTCGCCGCTGCAGGTGTTCGCTGAGACGACACTCGACGTGGCGTTCAGCATTGTCGTCAGGCCGGGCTACGGCGCGCCGGACGTCCGCACGCTGGCCGCCTTCCCGGTGGCGTTGGCCCAGGTCCGGAAGTGGCTCGCCGTCGAACTGCCGGGCGCGGAGCCGCGTCCCGCCTATTCAAACGCCGACGCCGCGCGGCAGGTGGCCGAGGGGAACGCCGACGCCGGGGTGACCTCGCCGCTGGCCGCGACCCGATGGGGCCTGCCCGTCCTGGCCGACGGGGTCGTCGACGAGCCGAATGCGCGCACCCGCTTCCTTTTGGTCGGACCGCCGGGATCCCCGCCTCCGCGCACCGGCGCCGACCGGACCTCGGTGGTGTTGCGGATCGACAACAGCCCGGGCGCGCTGGTGGCGGCCCTTACCGAGTTCGGCATGCGCGGCATCGATCTGACCCGGATCGAGTCGCGGCCGACCAGGACGGGGCTCGGCACGTATGTGTTCTTCGCCGACTGCGTCGGCCACCTGGACGACGGCGCCGTCGCCGAGGCACTCAAGGCGCTGCACCGTCGTTGTGCCGATGTGCGATACCTCGGTTCCTGGCCGACGGGCTCGGCCGCTGGAGTGCTGCCGCCGCCGTCCGACGAGGCGTCCCGATGGCTGGCCCAGCTAAGGGGCAATCCCGAGCGGATCGAGCCGTGAGCGGACGGCTGGTGCTGCTGCGCCACGGCCAGTCCTATGGCAACGTCGAGCGCCGACTCGACACCCGGCCGCCCGGCGCGGAGCTCACGTCGCTGGGTCGCGACCAGGCCAGGGCGTTTGCGCGCGGTTCCGGTCGACCCGCGCTGTTGGCGCACTCGGTCGCCACCCGCGCCTCGCAGACGGCCGCGGTGATCGGCGGAGAGTTCGCGGTGACGGCCGTCGAGGTCGCCGGCATTCACGAAGTGCAGGTCGGCGAGCTGGAGAACCGCAACGACGACGACGCCGTCGCCGAGTTCAACGCCATCTATGAGCGCTGGCACCGCGGGGAACTCGACGTCCCGCTGCCCGGCGGAGAGACCGCCAACGATCTGCTGGACCGCTACTTGCCGGTGCTGACCGACCTACGCATGCGCTACCTCGACAACGCCGACTGGACCGGCGACATCGTCGTGGTGAGCCATGGCGCCGCGATCCGCCTGGCGGCGGCGGTGCTCGCCGGGGTGGAAGCCGACTTCGCGCTGGAGAACCACCTCGACAATGCCGAATCGGTGGTGCTCGCGCCGATCACCGACGGGCGGTGGAGCTGTGTGCGTTGGGGGCCACTGACGGCGCCGTTCTATCCCGAGTCCTCGGGGGTGACCGCCTCTCCGGTCGCGGACGCGGTGCGCTCGGGAACCGATCCGATGGGGTGACGCCCGGTCAGCCGGCCAGGCGGATCGACTCCACACAGTGACCACAGCCCACGGCGTCGCAGTCGATGACGAAGGTGTGCGCGACCAGTTCGGGGCTGGCGCAGTCCGGTTCGGTGCACTCCCAGTGGCGCAGTGAATGGCGAATGACGGTGCCATGACAGTGATCTAGGCCCGCCAGGCAGTCGCGGCAGTCAGCGCTCATAAGCCGTTCATAGCATCGGGCGCCGACAATTCACGGTTGCCGCGCCGTCAGGCCCAACCCAGCTCCGCCAACCGGTCGTCGTCGATCCCGAAATGGTGGGCGATCTCGTGGATCACCGTGATCGCGACTTCGTTGACGACGTCTTCGTCGGAGTCGCAGACGTCGAGCAGCGACTCGCGGTAGATCGTGATGGCGTCCGGCAGGTAGCCGGAGTATTCGGAGTCGCGCTCGGTCAGCGCCACGCCCTCGTAGAGCCCGAGCAGTTCCGGTTCCTGCGGGTGGCGGTCCTCGATGAGGATGACGACGTTGTCCATCGCCAACGCCAGCTCGCGCGGGATCAAGTCGAGCGCGTCGGAGACCAACTCGTCGAACCGCTGCGGGTCCATCCGCACGGGCACCGGCTAGCCACCCGGGGCGGGCTGCGGTGCCTCTGTCGCCGGATTGGCCGGCGGCGCTCCTCCGTCCGCGGGCGGGACAGCGGCGTCCCCCGGCGGCGGCGCCTCCTGGGGCGGCGCCTGCGGAGCCGGGACCGGCGATGCGGGCTGCTGCGGGGCTTGCGAGGCGGGCGACTGCGGGGCCGGCTGCTGGCCCGGCAGGTGCTGGTTGTTCGGCGGAATCGGCGGCGGGGCGCTGGGCTGGCTGGCCGGCGGCTGGGCCGGAATCTGCAGGGGGATCGGCGGCAATGTCAGCCGCTCCTCGGGGATGTCCGGCGGCGGCACCGGGGGCTGCCCGTTGATCAGCAGCTGGCCCTTGGCGCCGTTGACCAGGGTGGCCCAGCCGCCGTTGCCGAGCGTGGCGCCGATGCTGCACGCGACCTCACGGCTGCCCGCGGTCCAGCTGGCCAGCGAGACGGTGGGGTAGATCAGCGTCAGGGTGGTGGTGCGCAACTTGACCGGCGCGAGGTAGGCGTCCGTCATCTTGGTGCACGCGTCCTTGATGAACCCGTCCTGTTCGGGCTCCGCCGGCAGGGCCCCGGGGAACCGCTCAGCCAGGTTGACCGTGCCGGTCACCTCCATGGCGTGCGGGGCCGCGCAGTCCACCGGGACATCGACCGGCTGGTTGGTGGTCGGGTCGATCCCCAGGCAGGTGCCCGACGGCCAGACCTTCGACTGGTCGATATCGGCGACCTTGCCCCTGAACGCCTGCTGCTGGTTGTTAATGCCGGGCATCTGCAGCCCGCACAGCATGCGACGGTCGCCCGACTGGCGCCACGCCCGGTCGCCGGGCCACAACAGGCTGACGGTGAACTTGCTGTTGGGGTCGAATTTGGGGCCGAGGTAGCTGCGGACGGCGGCCTCGCACTGCTCCTGGGTGATCTGCTGGATGCGGGCCGGCGAGGGCGGAGCGGCGTTGGGCCCGTACTCGGAACCCGGGAACGTTCGCATGTCGATCGACTCGGCCACCTCGAACTTGTGGTCGTCCGCGCAGTTGACGACGCGGGCCGCTTCGGGGGTCGTGTCCGGCCACATCAGGCATTCGCCGCTGGCGGCCCGGTTGAAGGCGGCCTCGCTCTTGGTGCCGGTGGTGGGCACGGGGTTGCTGTCGAGGTAGCCGGCCAGCCGCCCCGGGCCGGTGCCACCGACCGGGATCGCCGTGACCAGGCCGGCGATCAGCAGGCCCCCGAGCGCGGTGAGCAAAAGTGCCCGCCTCGTCGCCCTCGCCTGCAAACTATGCGACCACTGCAAGCCGGCCGGCTGCTCCCCTCGCTCTTCGGGCGAGGCGGGCGCGCTGGCTTCGGAAACTTCCGTCTCGGGCGCTTGCGTCATCGGCTCCATTCTGACAGGACCAGCTAAGACCTGTGACAAATGATGCAGATGTGTGTCCTGGGATCGTGGTGGCGGGACGCTGCCGACGCCGGCACGCGGCGCCGAAAGTAGTCTCGTGCCCGTGATCGACCTGAAGCTGCTCCGGGAAGACCCCGACACCGTCCGCCGCTCCCAGCTCAGCCGAGGAGAGGACCCGGCGCTGGTCGACGCCCTGCTGGAAGCCGACGCCGCCCGCCGGGCCGCGATCTCGTCCGCCGACACGTTGCGCGGCGAGCAGAAGGCCGCCAGCAAGGCCGTCGGCGCGTCCGCGCCCGAAGAGCGACCGGCCAGGCTGGCGCGCGCCAAGGAGCTCGCCGAGCAGGTGAAGGCAGCCGAGAGCGCCCAGAGCGACGCCGAGGCGGCGTTCACGGCGGCGCACATGGCGATCGCCAACATCGTCATCGACGGCGTACCGGCCGGCGGAGAGGACGACTACCGCGTCCTCGACGTGGTCGGCGAACCCGCTCGGCTCGCCGAGCCGAAGGACCACCTCGAACTCGGCGAGGCGCTGGGGCTCATCGACATGCAGCGCGGCGCCAAGGTGTCGGGCTCGCGGTTCTACTTCCTGACCGGGCGGGGCGCACTGCTGCAACTCGGCCTGCTGCAACTGGCCCTGCGGCTGGCCGTCGAGAACGGCTTCGTCCCGATGATCCCGCCGGTGCTGGTGCGCCCGGAGGTGATGGCCGGCACCGGGTTCCTCGGGGCCCACGCCGACGAGATCTACCGGGTGGAGGCCGACGACCTGTACCTGGTCGGCACGTCCGAGGTGCCGCTGGCCGGCTACCACTCGAACGAGATCCTCGACCTGTCGGCCGGTCCGTTGCGGTATGCGGGCTGGTCGTCGTGCTTTCGCCGCGAGGCCGGCAGCTACGGCAAGGACACCCGCGGCATCATCCGGGTGCACCAGTTCGACAAGGTGGAGGGGTTCGTCTACTGCACGCCCGAGGAGGCCGAAGCCGAACACGGCCGGCTGCTGGGCTGGCAGCGCGAAATGCTGGCCCGCATCGAGGTGCCCTACCGCGTCATCGACGTGGCCGCGGGCGACCTCGGCTCGTCAGCCGCCCGCAAATTTGACTGTGAGGCCTGGGTTCCCACGCAGGGCACCTACCGCGAGCTGACGTCGACGTCGAATTGCACGACCTTCCAGGCGCGCCGGCTCTCGACGCGTTATCGCGACGACCAGGGCAAGCCGCAGACGGCGGCCACGCTCAACGGGACGCTGGGCACCACCCGGTGGTTGGTGGCCATCCTGGAGAACCACCAGCAGCCCGACGGCAGCGTGCGGGTGCCCGCGGCGCTCGTACCGTTCGTGGGCACCGAGCTCCTCGAGCCGACCGGCTAGACCGCTTTTGCGGCCACCCGGCCCGGGGTGTGGCCGAAGGCTCGCCGATAGGTGTCGATGAACGCACTCGATGTGGCCCAACCACATTCGGAGGCCACCGAGGTGACGTCACGGCGCTCGGCGAGCAGGACGAGTGCGTGCTGTAGCCGGAGTTGGGTGCGCCATTGCGGGAACGTCATCCCCAACTCGACGCCGAAGAGGCGGCTGAGGGTGCGCTGCCCGGCGCCGACCCGGTGGCCGATCTGCTGCAGTGTCAACGGCTCGCGCAGGTTCTCGGCGATCAGTGCGCAGGCCCGCCGCAGCCGGTCGTCGACGGGCGTGGGAGCCCACAGCGGCTCGCGGCCGCTCGTTCGCACCTGGTCGTGCAGCACGGCGAGCATCCGGTGGTGCTCGTCGGTATCGGTTGCGGGCGTTCGTGAGCAGGCAATGATCAGTTCGCGCATCAACGGGCCGACCGCCAGCACGGCCGGTGCCGCGGGACCGTGACGGTACCGGCCGGGATCCAGTGCGACGCCGTGAAACTGGGTGTGGCCGTGAAACGTGTGTTCGTGCCAGCAGCCCGCCGGTACCCAGATCGCCCGATTGGCCGGAGCGATCCACGTTCCTGCCGGAGTGGTCACCGAGACCGCCCCCGAGGACGGATTGACGATCTGGTGCAGGACATGCCGGTGCCGCTCGATCCGCGCGCCCGGCGGCAACGTCTGCGCCGACGTCGCCACGCCGTGATGGCCGAAATCCGACACAACACGGCAGGTTATCGGAAGTCCGCTGGGTGTGCGCCGCCTAGCGTGATCGCCATGGCGATGAATCTCCTGCACCGGCGCCGGTGCAGCTCGGCGGCCTGGGCAAAAGTGGCAGCCGATCACCTACAACCCGATCGCGCCCAAGGACCTGGCCCGGCGACTGATCGCCGCGGGATTCATCGACATCCGCGGCGACGCGCACGATGGTCGCCAGCGGTGGCGGGCCGTGAAGCCCAGTACCTAGGCGTCCACGGTCTGGCGGGCCTGTTCGTGCCGGCGCTGCCGCTCCATGGTGGCGAAGTAGAAGGCGAACGCGAACGCGAAGCTGGTGAACAGGCTGGACACGAAGTACAGCCACGGGTGCTTCAACCCGCGGCGGTAGCCGTCAACGATCGTAAACAGCGGTAGCAGAATCACATTCGCGATCGTGTAGTCCTGACTGGCCGAGCTCGCCGCCGGGTTGGTGAACATGAGCCGGATGTACTCGGCCCAGCTGCCGTGTTCGCCCCACAGCGGGTTGGTCGATCCGTGCGAGTACTCCCGCACGAAGGTGACGTTGAAGTACCAGCCCAGCACCACCGACGCGATGCCGACCACGTAGTAGAGGACTTCCAGTGGCGAGAACAGCGATCCGCCGGCCGGACGGGCGAACACCTGCTGATTCGACGCGACGATCCATCCGATGACGGAGAGGCCGAGAACCGCGTGGACGAGGAGCGACACCATGGCCGCAGTCTGGCCCGCCTCGTCAAGTTTTGTCAATATTGACATAACTGGAAGTGCGGTACCTTATCGCCATGGTCAGGCCCGCGCAGACAGCGCGCAGCGAACGCACCCGGGAGGCGCTGATTCAGGCCGCGATGGTGCGGTTCCTGGCCCAGGGCGTGGAGGACACGTCGGCCGAGCAGATCGCCGCCGACGCCGGGGTGTCGCTGCGGACCTTCTACCGCCACTTCAAGTCGAAACACGACCTGCTGTTTGCCGACTACACCGGATTGAACTGGTTCCGGGCGGCGCTGGATGCCAGGCCCGCCGAGGAGCCGATCATCGACTCCGTTCAGACGGCCATCTTTTCGTTTCCCTATGACGTTGAGGCCGTGACGAAAATCGCCGCCCTCCGCGGCGGCGAGCTCGACCCGGGACGCATCGTCCGCCACATGCAAGAGGTGCAGGCCGACTTCGCCGACGCCATTCAGAGCCAGCTGCAACGACGTAGCTGCGCCGTGGGTGAGACGCCGGACGCCCGGTTGCGCGCCGCGGTCACCGCCCGCTGCATCGCGGCCGGCGTCTTCGGTGCGATGGAGTTCTGGATGCTCGGCGACGACCGCTCGCTCGGGGAGTTGGCGCGGATGAGTCACGCGGCGCTGGAGACGCTGCGGGGCGGAATCACCGGCGCCTGGGTGTCCGCGCAAGTTTCGTCATAATTGACAAAACTTCGCGTCCGTGCCAGCCTCCCTTCTCGGAGGGCAGGGACATGAATGACTTTGACGCGATCGTTGTCGGTGCCGGGCACAACGGCTTGGCCGCGGCGGTGTTGCTGCAGAAGGCCGGGCTGCGGACCATCTGTCTCGACGCCAAGCTGTATGCGGGCGGGATGGCTTCCACCGTCGAGCTGTTCGACGGCTACCACTTCGAGATCGCGGGCTCGGTGCAGTTCCCGACCGCCGCGGTGGTGGTCAGCGAACTGGGGCTGGACACCCTGCCGACGATCGACCTCGACGTGATGTCGGTGGCGCTGCGCGGCGTCGGTGACGACCCGATGATTCAGTACAGCGACCCGATCAAGTTGTTCACGCACCTCAACGAGGTGCATGGGGCGGACGCCGTCAATGGGATGGCGGGGCTGATGGGGTGGAGCCAGGCGCCGACGCGGGCGCTGGGCCGGTTCGAGGCGGGCGCGCCGCCGAAGACGTACGACGAGATGTACGCCTGTGCGACAAACGAATTCGAGCGCTCGGCAATCGATGACATGTTGTTCGGCTCGGTCACCGACGTGTTGGACCGGTACCTGCCGGACCGCGAGAAGCACGCGGCGCTGCGGGGCTCGATGACCGTCCTGGCGGTCAACACCCTCTACCGCGGGCCGTCGACCCCGGGCAGCGCGGCCGCGCTCGCGTTCGGACTCGGGGTGCCCGACGGGGACACCATGCAGATGAAGAAGCTGCGGGGCGGGATCGGCGCGCTCACGTCGCACCTGTGCGACTTGCTGGAGAGCCGCGGCGGCGAAGTCCGGCTGCGGACCAGGGTGACCGGAATTCTGGTGGAGGCCGGCCGGGTGACCGGGGTGCGCACGGAGGCGGGGGAGACCATCGCCGCCCCGATCGTGATTTCCGGGCTCGCGCCCGACGTCACACTCAACGAGCTGGTGGATCCCGGCGCCCTGCCGGCCGACATCCGGCAGCGCTACGCGGGCACCGACCACCGCGGCAGCTACCTGCAGATGCATTTCGCGCTGGACGAGGCGCCGCATTTCGCCGCGCCGTACGAGTCGCTCAACGCCCCGGCGATGCAGGCGTCGATCGGGCTGTTCTGCACGCCGGAAGAGGTCCAGCAGCAGTGGGAGGAGTGCCGCCGCGGGATCGTTCCGGCCGACCCCACCGTGGTGCTGCAGATCCCGTCGCAGAACGACCCGGACCTGGCGCCCGAGGGCAAGCACGCCGCATCGGCGTTCGCGCTGTGGTTCCCCATCGAGGGTGGTGCCGACTACGGTCGGGCGAAGGTCGAGATGGGGCAGCGCGTCATCGACAAGATCACGCGGCTGGCCCCGAACTTCGAACGCAGCATCACCCGGCACACCACCTTCACGCCCAAGCACATGGGCGTCATGTTCGGGGCGCCGGGCGGCGACTACTGCCACGGGCTGCTGAACCCCGACCAGATCGGCCCCAATCGGCCGGGCCCGAAAGGCTTTGTGGGACAGCCGATCCCCATCGAGGGCCTGTACCTGGGCAGTGCCGGATGCCATGGCGGGCCCGGGATCACGTTCATCCCCGGCTACAACGCCGCGCGCGCGGCGCTCGATGCGCTCTGAATTCGCGCGGTGCGCGGCGGGTGGCTAACCGCACCCGCCCAGCAGCTCGTCGAGCAGGGCGGTGAACTCGGAGGGGCGTTCCGGGGTGAATGCGGGACTCGGCCGGGTTCCCGGCACGTCCAGCGTGATCAACGTCGACTTCAACGGCCGCCGGACGTCCAGCGGCAGCCACCGGCGCAGGTCCGAGCTGCCCCAGATGCGGAACCGTTGCATGAGCAGGCCGAGGCCCTCCGCCTGGTATCCGCGGATCGTGCCCAGCGGGATGACCTTGGACGTGCCCGACGGAAAGTGGTAACGGCGCAGGGTGATCGCCGCATGGTCCAGCTGCACCAGGCCATCGTCATAAGAATGGCCCGACGCCGCGCTCATGCCCGCGAACTCCGCAGCTGGTGGCCCCGCGCGGTCAAGCACTGGCCGTCGGCCAGGCGCCACTGCCACCCGTGCAGGTTGCAGGTCAACGTGTCACCCTCGATCACACCGAATTTCGACAGGTCGGCCTTGAGGTGGGGGCAGCGGCGCTGAATCTCCCAGCCATCCAACGTGATTGACGCCGAGTCGTCGTGGGATTCGGCGAACCAGCCGTCGGCGTATGCGATGCGCTCGTCGGTGAGGCACTTGAAGAAGGTGTACAGGTATTCGTTGTAGCCGCCCACCCGCCATGCCGTGAAGCGGGTGGACAGGAAGATCGTGTTGACCCAGTCCGGTTCGTGGTCGCGCAGCACGGTGCGCACCAGCTCCGGCGCGATCGTGAAGCCGTAACGCACCTTTTCGTCGGGAATCCGTTCACGCACAGCGCGTTTTGGGAAATCCAGGATCACCGATTCGGCGCCGAGAACGAGCTCGACCGGGTAGCCGATCCCGTCGCAGATCTCATCGCTTTGCAGCATGATCGGCTCGAACAGCGCGCGCAGCGGCTCCAGCAGCGGTTCGCCGGCGGCGGGAGCCCAGCCGGCGCGCTCGGCTGCGATGACGGGCGCCATCCGCTCGGCGTAGTCGGCGAGGTAGGCCGACTTGCCGGTGGTGAAGATGGCCTCGACCTCATTTTCCGATAGTGGATGGCTGAGCGAGTCCAGTGTCGCGCCGGTGAACGCCGCCGTGGACCCGGGCATCATCAGCAGCCCGCGGTCGTCGCCGTGGGCGCGCATCTGGTCGAGGAACACGATCTGGTCGGGGAAGATGTTGGCCGGATCGCCGTGATCGTCATTGAGATGACGCAGCTCGGGATCCAGGAAGCACGGCGGGCCCGCCGACGGGATCACCCAGCTCGCCCCCACCTGAGCGATGTACTGGCGGGCGCGGTCCATTCCGCGCTGCCGCTTCTGCGTGCCGAACGATTCCTTGGCTCGGGCCGGCATGTCGTAGACCATCGGATACCAAATAGCCCCGGAGTACTGCAGCATGTGGACGTCCACGTGGCCGAACTCGGTGCCCACCACGTCCAGGTCGACCGGCCGCGCGTCGTTCATGTTGAAAACCGTTGTCTCGCCGTCGGACACCACGAGCGCAGAGTCGCCGATCGGGCCGTCGGCGGGCGCGCGCAGCGCGATGATCATAATGTCGAGGTCGCCCTTCGGGCCGCTGACCCGGTGCTTGACCGAGTTGGCGGTCTCGAAGAACCGGTGGAACCCCAGTAGCTGCAACTCATTGCGTAGGTCGGGCACGGGGAACTCCGGCAGCAGCACCACCGCGTCCTTGTTGACGTGCTCGGCGAGGTTCTTCGCGTCGAAGTGGTCCTTGTGCAGATGCGAGACGTAGAGGTAGTCGCAGTCGCCCAGGCGGTCCCAGTCCAACCCGCTGTTGTCGGGAAACGGGAACCAGGACGCGAAGTACGCCGGATTGACCCAGGGGTCGCAAAGGATGCGGCCCGCTCGGGTCTCGAGGAGAAAGCCGGCGTGGCCGACGCTGAGGACCTGCACAAACACCTTCCCGGGTCCGTGCCGGCCCTGGCCGGCAAACGGTTTTCCAGCCCCCGAGCTTAGCGCGAGGTGGCGTCGTCGGCCTGGTACAACCGCCGGTAGAAGTCGATGCGTGCCGGATCCGGCTCGACACCGTAGGCTTCGAAGAATTCCGGGTCCCAGACCCGGCCGGGAAAGTTCCAGCCCAGCGACAGGGTCGCGACGGCAAGGTCGGCCCACCGGTCGGCCACACCGAGGTGGCCGAGGTCGACGTGCCCACAGTAGTGGCCGCGCTCGTCGACCAGGATGTTGGGCGCGCACGCGTCGCCGTGGCAGACTACCAGCCGGTCGATCGGCGGCAGGTCGGTCAGTCCCGAAGCCGCGGCGGGGGGCAACCCGGCCAGCCGGGTGGCCACCGACCAGTCGAAGGGGCAGGACGACACCGGCAGCCGGTCGTGCAACGTGCGCAGACCGACCCCGATCGCGCGTACCGCAAGTTCGGGCCTGGCCCGAATGCGAGGGTGCACGGCCGAGACGCCCGGCAGCGCCCGGGTGCGCAGCCAGGCGCAGCGCCCGTCGATGCCGACGCCCAGCACCGGTGGCACCGTCAGATACGCGGCCGCCCAGCGCAGGCGCGCCGCTTCGGCGGCAAAGTCGGCGACGCCGGCGTCGGCGACCTTGACGAACTCGGCGTCGGCGTGGTCAGTACCGATCCTGAAGGTCACGCCTCCGATGTCATTGACCCAAACGGCGCGCACCGCCCGGCCGGCGGCAAATCGGTCCACGATCGCGGGTGCTGGAACGCCAGACGTCGGGAAGGACAATGTGCAGCCTCTTTTCGGCACTTCGGGTGACTCACAGCGCGGCGCACTAGGCTGCTTAGCTGTGGAGCCGGTATACGGGACTGTCATTCAACTCGCCCGCCTGATCTGGCGCATCCAGGGCCTCGAGATCACCGTCGTGGGGGCGGAGAACCTGCCTGAGAGAGGCGGCGCGGTGATCGCGATCAACCACACCGGCTACCTCGACTTCACCTTCGCGGGCTTGCCCGCCTACAAACAGGGCCTGGGCCGCAAGGTGCGTTTCATGGCCAAGCAAGAGGTGTTCGACAGCAAGGTCACCGGGCCGATCATGCGTAGCCTGCGCCACATCTCGGTGAACCGGCAGGACGGTGCCGCCTCGTACGAGGAGGCCGTCCGAAACCTCAAGGATGGCGAGCTCGTCGGCGTCTACCCCGAGGCCACCATCAGCCGCAGCTTCGAGATCAAGGAGTTCAAGTCCGGGGCCGCCCGGATGGCGGTCGAGGCCGGAGTGCCGATCGTTCCCATCATCGTGTGGGGTGCGCAGCGCATCTGGACCAAGGGCCACCCAAAACACCTGTTCCGCCCCAAGGTGCCGGTCATCGTGCTCGTCGGCGAGCCCATCCCGCCGACGCTGGGCACGGCTGAGCTGAACACGCTGCTGCACTCGAGGATGCAGCACCTGCTGGAGCGGGCGCAGGAGATGTACGGGCCCCACCCCGCCGGTGAGTACTGGGTACCGCGCCGGCTGGGTGGCGGGGCGCCGTCGTTGGCCGAAGCGGCCCGCATGGACGCCGAGGACGCCGCCGCCCGCGCGGCCCGCCGCGCCCAATCCGCGAGGCCGCCGGAGTAGTGGCCGATGGTGGAGCCGACTTTCCGTGCGCTGGAGGTGCTGGCCCGGCTCGTCGTTTCGGCCTCAGGCACGCGCATCACCTACGGCGGTGACGAGAACATTCCGGACACCGGCGGCGCCGTGATCGCCGTCAATCACACCAGCTACGTGGACTTCCTGCCCGCCGCGCTGGCCGTGCATCGTCGTCGCCGCCTCAGGTTCATGATCAAGGCCGAGATGCAGCAGGTGAAGGTGGTCCGTTTTTTGATCAAACACACCCGCGCCATCCCGGTGAATCGTGGCGCCGGGGCCGGTGCCTACGCCGTGGCCGTCCAGCGGTTGCGCGAGGGGGAGCTGGTCGCCGTCTACCCGGAGGCCACCATTAGCCGCAGCTTCGAACTCAAGGAGTTCAAGTCGGGCGCTGCCCGGATGTCGATCGAGGCGGGGGTGCCCATCGTCCCGCTGATCGTGTGGGGGGCGCAACGGATCTGGACCAAGGGCCACCCGCGGCGCCTGGGCCGTCATAGGCTGCCGGTCATGGTGCAGGTGGGAGCCCCGGTGCGGCCCGCCGAGGACGTCGCGACCATGGACGCGGCGCTGCGCGCGGCGATGAGCACGCTGTTGGATCAGGTACAGCGGCGGTATCCGCACGAGCCGGGGGCGCATTGGGTGCCGCGCCGCCTGGGTGGCGGGGCGCCGTCACCGGCCGAGGCGGCCAAGATAGAGGCCGACGAGGCGGCGCGGAGGTCCACGACCCGCAGCCCACGTCGCCCACGGTAGGGGTGGAAGGAGAAGACATGGCAGAGCCGTTCTTCCGGTTCGCGGAGATGGTGGTTCCCCCGGTCGTCGCGTTGCAGGGAACCAAGCTGAAGTTCGAGAACCTGGACAACATTCCAGCGCAAGGCGGCGCTTTGATTGCGCTCAATCACACCAGCTACCTGGACTGGCTGCCCGCATCGATCGCCGCGAAGGAGCGGGGACGGCGGCTGCGGTTCATGATCAAGGCGGAGATGGCCGACGTGAAGGCCGTCAACTATGTGATCAAGCACGCCCGGCTCATCCCGGTGGACCGCCGCAACGGGCACGACGCCTATGCGGTGGCCGTCGACCGGCTGCGCGGGGGCGAGCTGGTCGGCTTGCATCCCGAGGCGACCATCAGCCGCAGTTACGAACTGCGGGAGTTCAAGAGCGGGACGGCCCGGATGGCGCTGGCGGCGCAGGTGCCGATCGTTCCGCTAATCGTCTGGGGCGCGCACCGGATCTGGCCCAAAGATCACCCAAAGAAGTTGATCCGCAACAAGGTTCCGGTCACCGTGGCGGCGGGCCGGCCGATACCCCCGCTGGGCACGGCCGAACAGCTGACCGGCTCGCTGCGGCAGGCGATGAACTCGTTGCTCTACCGCGTGCAGGAGGAGTACCCGCACCCGGAGGGGGCCTATTGGGTGCCGCGGCGGTTGGGCGGCGACGCGCCGAGCCAGGACGATTCCCGGGCGATCCGGCTGGCCGAGCTGCAGGAGCGGATGCAAAGGTATGGCACCGACGGCGTGACGCGACCGGGGCAGAACCAAAGCGGATTGCATTGACGAAACCCATCGAATACCAAGGCGGTTCGTCATGACGCTGCCGGCGCTCATCGCCTGCGACGTGGATGGCACGTTGTTCGACGACGACGAAACCATTCGCCCGCGGACCCGTGACGCCGTGCTGGCCGCGGTCGCCGGCGGCGCGCAGTTCGTCCTTGCGACGGGCCGCCCGCCACGGTGGATACGTCCCGTGGTCGACGAGCTCGGGTTCGCGCCGATGGCGGTGTGCGCCAACGGCGCCGTCATCTACGACTCGTCGACCGATCGGGTGATCGCGACGCGCACGCTGCCCGTGGACACCCTGGCCGAGCTGGCCGAGCTCGCGGGCCGTGTCATCCCCGGGGCGGGCCTCGCCGTCGAGCGGATCGGCGAGCGCGCCCACGACACGGCAACCCCGCAGTTCGTCAGTTCGCCGGGATACGAGCACGCCTGGCTGAATCCCGACAACACCGAGGTGTCGTTCGAGGACCTGCTCAGCGCGCCGGCGATCAAGCTGTTGATCCGCAAGACCGGTGCCCGAAGCGCCGACATGGCCGCGGCCCTGGCCAAGCACGTCGGCATCGAGGGCGACATCACCTACTCCACCGACAACGGGCTCATCGAGATCGTGCCGTTGGGCACGAGCAAGGCGACCGGGGTGGAGGAGCTGGCCCGGCCGCTGGAAATACTGAGCGACGAGGTGGTGGCGTTCGGTGACATGCCCAACGACATCCCGCTGCTGCGGTGGGCGGGCCACGGCGTCGCCATGGGCAACGCCCACCCCGAGGTGATCGACGCCGCCGACGAGATCACCGCGCCCAACAGTGACGATGGGGTGGGGCGGGTGCTGGAGCGCTGGTGGCTCTGACGCGTGTCGCTCCGCTAACGTCGCCGGGTCCGATGTGACAGACTGCCCGCGTGCGTGCATTTGCTTCTGATTGCCGTCGCGCCAACGGGCGTGGGCCGGGGAACTGCTAGTGGGATCGGAAGAAGGCTCGCCGCCCGAGCGCGACGAGCCGATTGACGAGAAGCCCGAGCACGCGGCAATCGGCGACGCCGAGGCGGCCCCCGAGCCGTCGGGCGCCGAGCCTTCCCCCGGCGACTCCGGCGAGTATCCGTCCGGCGGGAGCATCCGCTATCAGGATGCCGAGACGTCGCGCCCGCGCCCGCCCAAACCCGCGGAGCTGCGGGCGCGAAAGAAGTACGAGGACAAGCAGCGCGAGCTCGAGGAGGCGCGCCTCGAGGCGGAAGCCAAGCGCCAGCAGCGGAACCGGAGGCTGATCGGCGCCGCCGCCGCGATCGGGGTGGTCGGCGTCGTGGCGGGCCTCGGGTATTGGGCGCTGTCGCCGAGCACCGTCACCGCGCAATGTGTCCAGGACGACCCGACCGGGCAGCCGGTGGTCGTGCCGGACAGCTACTGCACCGGACACACCGCGGGACTCAACGGGTTTTTCTTCTTCGGCGGGCATCAGTACCGCTATTACTACGGCAGCTCGGGGCCCGTGGGTTCGCGGCCGATCGGCGGAACCACGGTCGCGCCCAAGGGGGCGACGGTCACCACGAAATCCGGCAGCACCATCCAGCGCGGCGGCTTCGGCAGCAAGTTCGGTGGCGGGGGCAAGGGCGGCGGCAAGGGCGGCGGGTCGTGAAGCGGGTGCGGAAACGTCCGCGACCGAACTGGCGGACGATCGTCGAGTCTCAGGGTCTGGTCTACGGGACACCCGCGCGCGACGCGACCGGCGCGGACCGGCCTTACTGGGACGAGTCCGTCTACTACGAATTCGCGATGGACGAGATCCTGGCCCTGGAGGCCGACGTCGAGCTGCTGCATTCGATGTGCCTGAACGCCGTCGAGCAGGTTGTGCTGATGGAGCGATACGCGGATTTCGGTCTGCCGGAATGGAGTTGGCCGGCGATCGCGGACTCGTGGCGGCGGTCCGATCCCCACGTGTATGGCCGCTTCGACCTGCGCTACGACGGTCGCCGGCCCGCGGTACTGCTCGAGTACAACGCCGACACGCCCACCACGTTGCTGGAGGCGGCGATCCTGCAGTGGTACTGGCTCAAGGACAACTTCCCCGGCGACGATCAGTGGAATTCGCTGCACGAGCAGTTGGTCGACCGCTGGAAGACGGTTCGTGACCTGTTGCCCAGCAACGAGTTGCACTTCACGTGGTCGGGCGCGGAGGCGACCGGTGAGGACCAAATCACGACCACCTACATGCAGGAGACGGCGGCCGAGGCGGGTTTCAACACCGTCGGCTTGACGATCGAGGACGTCGGTTGGGACGCCGCGCTGCAGCGGTTCGTCGATCTGGAGGAGTCCGAGATCCATACGATCTTCAAGCTGCACCCGTGGGAGTGGGTGCTCGACGACGAGTTCGGCCGGTACGCGGTGTCGAGCCTGCCGGGGACGACGTGGATCGAACCGCTGTGGAAGACGTTGCTGTCGAACAAAGCGATCCTCGCGGTGCTGTGGGAGATGTATCCCGGCCACCCGAACCTCCTGCCGGCGTACCTGGACGACCCGCACGAATTGACCGAGTACGTCCGCAAACCCAAGCTGGGCCGGGAGGGCGCGAACATCACGGTGGTGGGTGCCGGGATGGAGACCGCGACCGGCGGGGTCTACGGCGAAGAGGGATTCGTCTATCAGCTTCTGGACCCGCTGCCCGAATTCGACGACATGCGACCCGCATTGGGTGCGTGGATCGTCGGGGACTCGGCCGCGGGCCTGGGCATCCGCGAGACCGCGGGGTTGATCACCGACGACGGGGCGGCATTTGTGCCCCATCGGATTCCGAAGTCATGACGCTCGAGTCGAGATGAAATCCCGCCCGAATGAACGGAGTTGACTGATGACCGTAAGCACCGTGGCGCTGAGTTCCGGCTATTGGGATGCGGGATACCTCAACGCGTTGGGCCGCGGCGCCGGTGCGATCATCTTGTATTCCATTGTCGGTCTGGTGCTGATGCTGATCGGGTTCTATGCCATCGACCTGACCACCCCCGGGCCGCTGCGCAAGATGGTTGACGCGGGCAAGCCCAACGCGATCATCGTGTCCGCGGCGGGCATGGTGAGCATGGCGCTCATCGTGGTGCTGGCGATCTATGCGTCGTCGGGAAAGCTGTTGGAGGGGCTGGTCGGTTCGGCGGTCTTCGGCCTGGTGGGCATCGCCGCGCAGGTCGTGATGATGCGGATCGCCACCCTGGCCGTCGGTATCGACATGGACGCGCTGTTCCACGCCGACGAATACAGTTACGAGTCGCTCATGGTCGCGGCGTCCCAATTCGCGCTCGGCATCGTGGTCGCCGTCGCGATTCTCTAGGCGTTGGTTCCCCGACCGCCGAGGTTGCGGTGACGGTCGGGCCTCGGCGCGGATCGCGACCAGCGCGGCAATCTCGGTGTTGAGTAGGTTGACGCGCTAACCCGGCGTGATTGCGTTGGCGAGCTGCTGGGGCAGGTAGTTGACCAGCAGGGGTACGAGGCCCATGAACGGCGTGCCGCCGACGGTGACGGTGGTCGGGAAGCCGAACGCCTCAAACCCGGGAACATTCACGGTCGCCGTGATTGGATGCGGCGCAACGAGAATGCCGTCGAACGGCAGGTGCAGCGCGATCGTCACCACGGTCGGGAAGGGCGCTGACGCGCCCGTCGGCACCGCCAGCGACATGTCGATCAGGGTGTCGCTGTTGAGGAATCCGTTCGCCACGATGGCGGGCGCATCGAAGAGCGCGCCTATCGCGCCCACGCCGTCGCCGGCGAGCAGGGCCTGCTGGACCGCCGTGGCGGAGGAGGCGATGCCGTTCAGGGTGGCGATCGGTGCGCCCGCCAGCGCATAGGTGATCACGAGCGGCAAGCCGAAGAACGCGTTGTACTGAACCGCGGGAGGGTTGAACACCGGTACCGATACGTCAAACCGGATGCTGGGCACGGTTAGCGCGTTGAGCACATTGGTCACGTTCTGGGCCATCTGCTGCGGTATGGATCCGGGCGGCAGCAGGTTGGTGAAGTATTGCGCCTCCTGGCCGGGGATGTTCATGATGCTGAAGAGGTCGCCCAGCGGGCCGAGCAGTGTGGGATTGCCGACGAGGGTCGCTACCAGATTCGGAGGAATGATGGTGCCACTGAGATTGAGCGCGAGAGTTCCCGGATCGACGCCCGTGACAAGCAGATTCGCGTAGGCCTGCGCGACGTCGATGACCGCGCCGTTGAAGTTGCCCGCCAGGACCGCCTGGAAGGCCACCCGCAGCTGCGCCTCGAATGCGGGCAGACCGTTGACGATTCCGGTGACCATGTTGGCCGCCGACGTGACGAAGTCCTGGGCGAAGCCGACCTGGGTGGTGATGAATTGCTGGATGAACTGCGCGGGGTTCAGCGACAGCAGCCCCTCGATGGTCGCGGGCAGATTCGCCAGCACCGCGGGGAGGTTCGCAATGGTGCCGTTGACCGCGAGCTCGGCCTGCTGCAGGTAGCCCAGCTGGTTTGCGAGGACTTGGCGGAGGAACGGGAACGGGTGGGCCGCCCAGGTTCCGAACAGGGATTGCAGGTTGGCGGTCGTGTTGGCAAAGAGCTGCGCGTAGGCACCACCCGGGACGGCGGCGGCCGCGCCGGTCGCCATCGCACCCGCGGAACCGGCACCGCCGAGCCCCGCGTTGCCTAGCAGCGTCTGCTCGGCGTTCGCGACCTCCGCGCCCACATACGCCGCGGCACCCCCGTTCAACAGCCGTACGAACTCGTCGTGGAAGGCGGTGGCCTGCGCGGTGAGTGCCTGGAACTCCTGGCCGTACGTGCCGAACAGCTCCGAAATCGCAAGCGATATTTCGTCGGCGGCCGCGGACGCGACCCCGGTGGTGTGAGCCGCCGCGCCCGCGGTGGCCTCTTGCAGGCTGGAGCCGATGCTTGCCAACGTCCCGGCCGCGGACGTCACTGACTCCGGTGCTGTGACCACAAACGACAAAGCCATCTCCTGTCGACTCGGCCCCCCGCGACCCCAATTGAAGCGAAGTAGAGCCTACTGCGACGCAGTGCGCGGCGGGCCGAATCCGGCTTTCTCAGCCAGACCGAAGGGCCTTCGGCGGCACGGTCGATGCCACGAGCGATTCGGCATCGATGGCCCGCGGGCGATAGGGCAGCGTCCGCAGTCGCGCCGACATCGTCGCGAGCGGGTCGTCGGCCCCTCCCGAGATGCCCGAGAGGAACGCCCACTCGTGCTCGTCGCTGCCGAAGTAGACGACGCGGTCGAAGACGTCCTGAAACCTTCGCCACGCCCCGTGCAGCGACTCGTTGCGCCACAGCGTCGGGCAGCCGGCCTGGGCGGTGACCACCCCGCCGATGGCGCGGCACCGCTCGAGGAAGTCGGCCTCGTAGAGCCGGTTGTGCTGGGCGGGTCCGGCCCGCTCGTCGGGAAGGTCGACCACCACGATGTCGTATGCCGCGCCGCAGCCCTCGACGAAGCTCCACCCATCGCCGTAGTGCACGCTGACGGGCCCGAGTCCGCGTTCGGCCGCGGCCAATTCCATGGGTGTGTAGCCGTAGGGCAGGTGCCGTGCGCACAGCCGGACCGCCTCGCTGTCGATGTCGACGTGGTCGACGTGCGTCGCGCCGGCTGCCACCGCCAGCTGGCTCACCACCCCCTCCCCGGAGCCGATCACCAGTACCCGCTCGATCCGCGCCGCCAGCAGCAGCGCCGGCACCAGCAGTGCCTCGTGATAGACGAGCTGACTGAGCTCGGTGCTCTGCCGCTCGCCGTCGGCGAACAGCGCCATCCCCTGAGCGGTCCGGCCGATGACCAGGTGCTGGTATTCGGTGTCGGCCTCGCAGATGACCTCGGACAGCTCCCAGGTGCGGGTGAGGCCGGGCGCCATCGGCTCGACTATCACCCGGGCTACGGCCGCGGCCGGGGCGGCAGTCCCGAACGTTGTTGGGAGCGGGGGGAATCCGTTGAACGACGTCGACGCGTAGCTCGCGGTATACGCGCCCGCGTCGGCGATCTGGACGCGGTCACCGGGCCGTAAGGTCACCGGCAGCGGGTAGTTCCGGTAGAGCACGTCGTCGCCGTCACAGGTGGGTCCCGCGACCACGGCATCGTCTCGGGCGTCGCCGTCGCGGCTGGTGCGCAGCCGGTATCTGATGTACTCGTTCTCCGTCTCCGCCAGGCCGCCGTAGCGGCCGACGTCGAGGTATACCCAGCGCCTGCCATCGGTGCCGTGCCGCACCCCGACGACCTCGCAGTGGATCGTCCCCGCGGGCCCGACCAGGACGCGCCCGGGTTCGATTACCAGCCGGGGCGCGCCCCCGGGGAAATAGCGCGCGAGCGCGGACATGATCGAGTCGGCGATCGCCGCGGGCGATGGCGCGCCGGACGCGTAGGCGACAGGGAAGCCTCCCCCCACGTTGATCGTGGTCAGGCCGCCGACCGTGGCGAAAACATCCGCGGCCGAACGGATTCCGAGCTCCCACGCCGACGGGTCGAGCTGCTGCGAGCCCACATGGAAACACACGCCTTCCGGCCGCAGCCCGCGCCGGCGGGCGCCGTCCAGCAGCCCCGCCGCCGCTTCCGGGGCGCAGCCGAATTTGTGGCCGAACGGCGTCACCGAGGACGGGAACGCGGGCGCGATGCGGCATTCCACCCCCGAGCCGGGCGCGTGTTCGGCGATGGTCGCCGCGGCGTGGTCGGTGTCGAACGCGAATCGCCGCACGCCGACTGAGTGCGCCCTGGCCGCCGCCGAGGCCTTTTGAACGGGGTTGCCCAAGGTCAGCAGTCGGGCCTCGACGCCGGCCGCGGCGCACGCGTCGATTTCGCCGACGGAGGCGACGTCAAACGTGGCGCCCTCCGCCGCGAACAGGCGCAGGACGGGTTCGGCCGGATTCGCCTTGACCGCGTAGCGGATCTCGGCGCCGGGAAACAAATCCCGCAGCTGCCCGAAGCTCTCGCGGACCCGGTCGAGATCGATGGTGAGGTACGGCGTCTCGGGCACAGCAGGCAGAGTAGTGGCCGACCGATTTGAGTGTCGAACCCGCGCCTACGCGCCGGGGTGGGCCGGCAGCGAGAAATGTTCGGGCTCCACGGTCGGGCCGCTCGGCGGCTGCGTGGAGAGCGGGGTGGTGATGCCGTCGACCACCTCCGTGACGTTGCCGGTCAACCGCTCGTAGTTCAGGGTGCCGTGCTGAAAATTCTGGGTGATCTGAAGGGGCTCTTGTATTTCCGCGCTGGTCGGCAGGCCCAGGGGTCCGCGTTCGTAGCTCAGCGAGGCCCAGGCGTCGTAGATGGCGCCGGTGACGGGCTGCGGTCCGGTGACCGGCGACCAGTACATCGCCCCCTTGGCGAACGTGACGTAGCGCGCGTCGCCCTCGGCCCCGGCCTCGGGCGAGGTCGGCGCGCCGAGCACGCTGTTCATACCGCCGATCTGCTGCCAGTGGTCGTAGATCGCGCCGCCCTGCAACGCCTTGATCAACTCCTCCGGCGGATCGTTGAAATGCGATGCGATGTCGCGTATCTCGTCCATCAGCGCGTAGGCGGCGTTGCCCGGGCAGTCGGTGTTGCCGACGTCGCGGTGGGTGAAGATGGTCGGCAGCGTGGCGACCGTGCCGGCCGCGAAGGTGGTGTAGTGGCTACCCGCGGACTCCAGCTGCACGGTGCCCTTGGGGTCGACGTTGTCCAGGCCCAGCCGCCAACCGAGCAGCCGGCCCACGGCCCGCAGCTGCAGCGGCGTCGGCGGCACGTCGTCGAAGTTGCCGATCATCGCCACGCCCCAGGTGTTGCGGTTGAAACCGCCGGTGTGAAAACCCTCCACCGCCTTGGTGAGCCCGCCGGCGCTGCCCTCGAACACCTGGCCGTACTTGTCGACCAGCGCGTTGTAGGCGATGTCGCACCAGCCCAGGGTCTTGCTGTGGTAGGTGTAGATGGCCTTGACGATGCCGGCCGATTCGAGCGGCGAGTAGTCGTTGCTGCCGGCGGTGTGGTGAATGACCGCGGCCCGGATCCCGTTGTCGTACGTCGGTGTTCCGCACCGCAGCGACTCGTCGGCGCCCCACTCGGCCCGGCTGATGATGCTGGGCGCCTGCCCGGGCATCACGACGCCCGCGGGAGGCGTCCACTGTGTCTCGGTCGGCGCCTGCGGCGGGGAGATGAGGATGGCGGAGATGTTCTGCCCGAAGGGCTGTTCCCTGGACGCCGGCCGGTAGCCGAGGCCGTCGGGGTGGGGGCTGGGCTGCGCCGCGGGCGGCTTGGTGACCGGGGCGTCGAGCGGGCGGGTGACGGCGATCTGCACGGTGGTGGTGGTGCCGACGAACACCGGGTCGGTGCTGCGGGGCCCCTCCGTGGCCCCCGCACCGTCGCCGGTGGCGGCCGGGTCGGGTGCGGCGGTTTCGTACTCGGTCTGGTACCACGGCCCCCACGAGGAGTCGGGGCGCTTGGCGCGCACCCGCGTTGACGTGCCAGCCAGGTCACCGGTGAACGCGACCAGTGAGAAGGGCTCGTTCTGGGTGAGCTCACGAATCGTCACGCCGGGGCCGAGGCCGACCAGCGGCTGTTCGGCGAGCTGGGTGTCGCGTGCGCGGGTCGGGGCGGCGGCGTGCCGGTCGTACGTGGCTTCGCCGATCCACGACACGATGACGACGGTGGCGGCGATGGCGCTGACCAACATCGTCGGCGCGCGACTGCGGGACACCAGCTGATGTTACTTATGTTTCCAGTGTTATTGGTGGGACGACACGGCGTCGGGATCGCGGGAAAAGGCCCGGGACATGATTTGACGGCACCGCAGAGGACTGTGTCGAGGTCGGAGACGTCCTCGCGCGACTCTGCGGTGCCGTCGGGTGACAGGCTTTTCGAGCTAGACGGGCGGCAACACCGGCGCCGCGGCCCCGGCCGCGGCCGGGAGCGCACCGGCGGCGCCCGCCGCGGCCGGCAGGGCACCGGCTGCGGCACCCGGCAGGGCACCGGCGGCACCGGGCAGGGCACCCGCGGCGCCCGCCGCGGCCGGCAGGGCACCGGCTGCGGCACCCGGCAGAGCGCCGGCGGCACCGGGCAGGGCACCCGCGGCGGCCGGCGCACCGGCCGCGCCGTGCTGGACGCCCTGCATGATCGCCGGCATGACCAGGCCCTTGAGCAGGTCGATCGCCTGACCCGCGCCCAGCTGGTTGGCGGCCTGCATCACGTCGTTGATGAGCCCGCCGCCACCGCCGTTTCCGCCCCCGCCGCTACCGATCGGCGAGCCGCCGCCCAACGTCGAGGGGTCCCCGATGATCGGGTAGGTTCCTCCGGCGCCCGGGTCCAGGCCGGTCTGCGAGTCGATGGGCACCTCGCTCGGTGCCAGGGTCGAGGCGCCGGCACCGGGCGTCAGCCCCGCCGGGCTGGTCAGGCCTGGGTTGGCCAGCGCCGGGTTGAGCCCGGCGGCCGGCGTGGTCACCCCGGCGCCCGGCGTGGTCACACCCCCACCGGGGGTGGTCGGGGTCAGGGCGCTCGGCGAGGTGAGGCCCGGCGCCGCCGGCGTGAGGCCGGGGCTCGTCAAACCGGGGCTCGTCAGGCCCGGACTGGTCAGGCCGGGGCTCGTCAGGCCGGGGCTGGTCAAGCCCGGCGTTCCCAGGCCCGGCGTGCCCAGGCCCGGTGTGCCCAGGCCGGGGCTGGTCAGGCCCGGCGAGGTGGCGCCGGCCCCGCCCAGTGCGGGCACCGGCGGCAGGTTGATGCCGAACTGGGAAAGCCCCTGCGACAGCGCCCCCATCAGCTCACCGGGAAGGTCGGACATGACCGCCGCCTGCTTGAACTCGTGGTGCTCGACCGGCTTGGGGCCCGCGGTCGATTCGTAGACAAGGAAGTATGCGCACGGACTAGCCACTGCCAGGGCGGCGGCCGCGCTCATGGCTGTCGAAAGCTTGCGTCGGCGTCGGTTCGGCACGGAAGTCTCCTCAAATCTGGACAACTATTTCGGACTCGTGTTGTGTCGGCGTGTCCTGCCTGTCCTGTCCGGCATGAACCACACAGAGTCGATGGTACGAGTGAGAATGTTGTGACTGGAGTGGCGAGATCGAATCGTGAGGCATTTGCGACTCCGCTTGTGACCGCTGGGCCTTGCGCCCTGGCGGCGCCGCCGCGTCACCCGAAGCCGACTCCCCAGCCTCGCCAAATGGGTTAGGCCCGCGCGGTCGGATACCCTAAGCAACCGATGACCTCTCCTTCTAGTCGCTTTGACCTCTTTGTCGTCGGCTCCGGATTCTTCGGCCTGACCATCGCCGAGCGCGTGGCTACCCAACTGGGCAAGCGCGTGCTCGTCGTCGAACGGCGCCCGCACATCGGCGGGAACGCCTACTCGGAGGCCGAGCCGCAAACCGGGATAGAGGTCCACAAGTACGGCGCCCACCTGTTCCATACCTCGAACAAGCGGGTCTGGGACTACGTGCGCCAGTTCACCGAATTCACCAACTACCAGCACCGCGTGTTCGCGATGCACAACGGGCAGGCCTACCAGTTCCCGATGGGGCTGGGCCTGGTGTCGCAGTTCTTCGGCAAGTACTTCAGCCCGCAGGAGGCCAGGCAGCTCATCGCGGAGCAGGCCGCCGAGATCGACACCGCGAACGCGCAGAACCTGGAGGAAAAGGCGATCTCGCTGATCGGCCGGCCGCTCTACGAGGCGTTCGTCAAGGGCTACACCGCCAAGCAGTGGCAGACCGACCCCACCGAACTGCCCGCGGCGAACATCACGCGCCTCCCGGTCCGCTACACCTTCGACAACCGGTACTTCAGCGACACCTACGAGGGGCTGCCGCTGCACGGTTACACCGCGTGGCTGCAGAACATGGCCGACGACGACCGCATCGAGGTGCGACTGGAAACCGATTGGTTCGACGTGCGAGACCAGTTGCGCGCCGACAGCCCCGACGCCCCGGTCGTCTACACCGGTCCGCTGGACCGTTACTTCGACTACGCCGAAGGCCACCTCGGCTGGCGGACCCTGGATTTCGAGGTGGAGGTGCTCCCCGTCGGCGACTTCCAGGGAACGCCGGTGATGAACTACAACGACCTCGACGTGCCCTACACCCGCATCCACGAGTTCCGCCACTTCCACCCCGAGCGTGAATACCCCTCCGACAAGACGGTCATCATGCGGGAGTTCTCCCGGTTCGCCAAGGACGATGACGAGCCCTACTATCCGATCAACACCGAGGCCGACCGCGCCCTGCTGGGCGCGTACCGGGCGCGGGCGAAGTCCGAAACCGCGTCGTCGAAGGTGCTGTTCGGCGGCCGGCTGGGCACCTATCAGTACCTGGACATGCACATGGCGATTGCCAGCGCGCTCAACATGTACGACAACGTCCTCGCGCCGCACCTGCGCGACGGCAAAGCATTAGCGGAGGAAGGTGCGGGGGGATGACCGCTGTAAGCCTGCTTTCCAGGATCATCTTGCCGCGTCCGGGGGAGCCCCTCGACGTCCGCAAGCTGTACCTGGAGGAATCGACCACCAACGCCCGCCGGGCGCACGCGACGAGCCGCACCTCGCTCGAGATCGGCAAAGAGTCCGAGGTGTCGTTCGCGACGTACTTCAACGCGTTCCCGGCGAGCTACTGGCGCCGCTGGTCGATCTGCGAGGCGGTGGTGCTGCGGGTCGAGGTGACCGGTTCCGGACGTGTCGACCTTTACCGGACCAAGGCCACCGGGGCGCGGATCTCCATCGAGGGCCGCCAGTTCGCCGGCGCCGATGACCAGCCGGAGATCCTCGAAATCGAGGTGGCGCTAAAGCCTTTCGAGGACGGCGGCTGGATCTGGTTCGACATCACCACCGACACGGCGGTCACGCTGCGCAGCGGAGGCTGGTACGCGACCGAACCCGCTCCCGTCCCCGCCAACATCGCCGTCGGCATCCCGACCTTCAACCGACCCGCCGACTGCGCCAACGCGCTGGCCGCGCTCACCGCGGACCCGTTGGTCGACGAGGTGGTCGGGGCCGTGATCGTGCCCGATCAGGGCGTGCGCAAGGTGCGCGACCACCCCGACTTCCCGCAGGCCGCCGCCCGCCTGGGCAACCGGCTGTCCATCCACGACCAACCCAACCTCGGCGGCTCCGGCGGCTACAGCCGGGTGATGTACGAGGCGCTCAAGAACACCGACTGCCAACAGATCCTGTTCATGGACGACGACATCCGCATCGAGCCCGACTCGATCCTGCGGGTGCTGGCGATGCACCGCTTCGCCAAGACCCCGATGCTGGTGGGCGGGCAGATGCTCAACCTGCAGGAGCCGTCGCACCTGCACATCATGGGTGAGGTCGTCAACCAGTCGAACTTCATGTGGACCGCCGCCCCGCACGCCGAGTACGACCACGACTTCGCCGAATACCCGTTGAACGACAAGGACTCTCGGAGCAAGCTGCTGCACCGGCGCATCGACGTCGACTTCAACGGCTGGTGGACGTGCATGATCCCGCGGCAGGTTGCCGAGGAGCTGGGCCAGCCCCTCCCGCTGTTCATCAAGTGGGACGATGCGGAATACGGCCTGCGCGCGGGCGAACGCGGCTATCCGACCGTCACGCTGCCCGGCGCCGCCATCTGGCACATGGCCTGGAGCGACAAGGACGACGCGATCGACTGGCAGGCCTACTTCCACCTGCGCAACCGGCTGGTGGTGGCGGCGCTGCACTGGGACGGCGACATCACCGGACTGGTCCGCAGCCACCTCAAGGCCACACTGAAACACCTTGCTTGCCTTGAGTATTCGACGGTAGCCATCCAGAACAAGGCCATCGATGACTTCCTCGCCGGCCCAGAGCACATCTTCTCGATCCTGGAATCGGCGCTCCCCGAAGTGCACCGGATCCGCAAGGAGTATCCCGACGCGGTCGTCCTTCCGGCGGCCAGCGAGCTGCCGCCGCCGCTGAATAAGACCAAGGCGATGAGGCCGCCAGTGAATCCGGTGTCCATCGGCTACCGGTTGGCCCGTGGCATCCTGCACAACGCGACCAAGGCCGATCCGCAGGCGCACCAACGCCCGGAATACAACGTCGCGACCCAGGACGCGCGCTGGTTCCGGCTCTGCACCGTGGACGGGGTCACCGTAACGACGGCCGACGGGTGCGGCGTGGTCTACCGGCAGCGCGACCGCCGCAAGATGTTCTCGCTGCTGACCCAGTCGCTGCGCCGGCAGCGTCAGCTCGCGAGCCGGTTCGACGAGATGCGCCGGGTGTACCGCGACGCGCTGCCCGTGCTGTCCAGCAAGCAGAAGTGGGAAACCGCGCTGCTTCCGGCGCATACCGAGCCGAGACATGCCTGAATCGGCGCCTCCCAGCGGCGAAGTCGCCGCGCTGGTGACCGTCCAGTTGGCGCTCGCCGACCGCCCCGGTGTGCTGGCCGTCGCGCGCGGCCTCTCCCACTTCGGGGAGCACAGCATCGGCTGGCTGGCGGTGTCTTTGCTCGGTGCGCTGCTGGCTCCGGCGCGGCGGCGGGAGTGGCTGCTGGCCGGGGCGGGCGCGTTCGCCGCGCACGCCGCCGCCGTAGTGGTCAAGCGGGTGGTGCGACGGCAACGTCCGCATCATCCGGCCGTCGCCGTCAACGTGGGCACCCCGAGCCGGCTGAGCTTCCCGTCGGCGCACGCCACGTCGACCACGGCCGCGGCCATCCTGCTGGGCCGGGCCACCGGGCTGCCGCTGGCCGCGGTCCTGGTTCCGCCGATGGCGTTGTCGCGGATCGTGCTGGGCGTGCACTACCCCAGTGACGTGGCCTTCGGCATCGGCCTCGGCGCCGTCGTGGCGAGGGTCGCCGTCCGGCTCGACGACCGGATCGAAGGTGGTACTCGATGAGTAAAGACACTGATGATGAGTGACGACGTGGTGATCGAATCACAGGGGAACCTGCTCACCGGGGTGATCAAGGCGATTCGCCCGCGTCAGTGGGTGAAGAACGTGATCGTGCTGGCCGCGCCACTGGCCGCACTGGGCGGTCCCGTGAGGTACGACTACGCCCAAGTGCTCACCCAGGTGTCGGTAGCGTTCGTCGTGTTCTGTCTGGCGGCCTCGTCGATCTACCTGGTCAACGACGTGCGCGACGTGGAGGCCGACCGCGAGCACCCCACCAAGCGGTTCCGCCCGATCGCGGCCGGCGTGGTGCCGGAGTGGCTTGCCTACGCCCTGGCGGTGGTGCTGGCGGCGGCGTCGCTGGCCATTGCGTGGTGGCTGACCCCGAATCTCGCGCTGGTGATGGCCGTCTACATCGGCATGCAGCTGGGCTACTGCTTCGGACTCAAGCACCAAGCGGTCATGGACATCTGCATCGTGTCGTCGGCCTACCTGATCCGGGCCATCGCCGGGGGCGCGGCCACGAACATACCGCTGTCGCAATGGTTTCTGCTGTTCGTCGCCTTCGGGTCACTGTTCATGGTGGCCGGCAAGCGGTACGCCGAGCTACAGGTCGCCGAGCGCACGGGTGCGGCCATTCGCAAGGCGCTCGAGAGCTACACGAGCACCTATCTGCGCTTCGTCTGGACGATGTCGGCCACCGCGGTGGTGCTGTGCTACGGACTGTGGGCCTTCGAGCGCGACCGTCATTCCGGGTCCTGGTACGCCGTGTCGATGATCCCGTTCACTATCGCGATCCTGCGCTACGCGGTCGACGTCGACGGCGGGCTGGCCGGGGAGCCCGAGGACATCGCGCTGCGTGACCGCGTCCTGCAGCTGCTTGCGCTGGCCTGGATCGCGACCGTGGGAGCCGCCGTTGCCTTCGGTTAGCCCCGAACTGAAGGCCCTTCGGTTGGGTGGGCTGCGGCGCCGTCCGGTGGTCACGCGGGTCAGTCGGCCCCTGTTTCCGTACGCCGCCCCGGTGCGTGTCAGCCTGTCGATCAGCGTGGCGGTGGTCGCCTTGCTGTTCGCCTGGGGCGCCTGGCAGCGCCGCTGGATCGCCGACGACGGCCTAATCGTGCTGCGCACCGTGCGCAACCTGCTGGCCGGCAACGGCCCGGTCTTCAACCAGGGGGAGCGGGTCGAGGCCAACACGTCCACCGCGTGGACCTACCTCATGTACGTGGGTAGCTGGATCAGCGAGCCGATGCGCATGGAATACGTGGCGCTCACGCTCGCCCTGGGGCTCTCGGTGCTGGGCGTGGTGCTGCTGATGCTCGGTACCGGCCGGCTGTTTGCGCCGAGCCTGCGTGGCCGGCGGGCCATCATGTTGCCCGCCGGGGCGCTGGTGTACATCGCGTTGCCCCCGGCCCGCGACTTCGCCACGTCCGGGCTGGAAAGCGGGTTGACGCTGGCCTATCTGGGCCTGCTGTGGTGGATGATGGTGTGCTGGTCGCAGCCGGTCCGGAACCGCTTGGAAAGCCCGGCGTTCACCGGTGCCCTCGCCTTCGTCGCCGGCTTCAGCGTCCTGGTGCGGCCCGAGCTGGCGCTGATGGGCGGCCTCGCGCTGATCATGATGCTGGTTGCGGGGCGCACCTGGCGCCGCCGCGCGCTGATCGTGCTCGCCGGCGGACTTCTGCCCGTCGCCTACCAGGTGTTCCGGATGGGCTACTACGGCCTGTTGGTGCCCGGCACCGCCCTGGCCAAGGACGCCGCGGGAGACAAGTGGTCGCAGGGGATGACCTACCTGGCGAATTTCGACGCGCCGTACGCGGTGTGGGTGCCGCTGGTGCTGCTGGTGCCGCTCGGTGTGCTGGTGCTGGCGGCGCGGCGCCGGCCGTCATTCCTGCGGCCGCAGCTGACCCCCGACTACGGCCGCGCGGCCCGGGTGGTGCAGAGCCCACCGGCGGTGGTGGCCTTCGTCGTCGTCAGCGGGCTGCTGCAGGCGCTCTACTGGATCCGCCAGGGCGGCGACTTCATGCACGGCCGGGTGCTGCTGGCGCCGCTCTTCTGCCTGCTGGCTCCGGTGGCCGTTATCCCGGTGCTGATTCCCGACGGCAAGGACTATTCGCGCGAGACCGGCTATTGGGTCGCGGGCGCGGCCGGCCTGCTGTGGGTGGGGATCGCCGGTTGGTCACTGTGGGCGGCGAACTCGCCGGGGATGGGCGATGACGCCACCCACGTCAGCTACTCCGGCATTGTCGACGAGCGCCGCTTCTATGCGCAGGCCACCGGTCACGCACACCCGCTGACGGCGGCCGACTACCTCGACTACCCGCGAATGGCGGCCATCCTGACTGCGCTGGACAACACCCCCGACGGGGCCCTGCTGCTGCCGTCCGGCAACTACACCCAGTGGGACCTGGTGCCGATGTTGCCGCCGCCGCCGGGCGCGGCGCCCCAAAAGCCGCAGCACACGGTGTTCTTCACCAACCTCGGCATGGTCGGCATGAACGTCGGGCTGGACGTGCGGGTCATCGACCAGATCGGCCTGGCGAATCCGCTTGCCCAGCACACGGAGCGGTTGAAGCACGGCCGGATCGGGCACGACAAGAACCTGTTCCCGGATTGGGTGATCGCCGATGGCCCTTGGGTGAAGGTGTATCCCGGCATTCCCGGCTACCTCGACGTGAACTGGGTCGCACAGGCGGTGGAGGCGCTGAAATGCCCCGAGACACAGGCCGTTCTGGCGTCCGTGCGCGCCCCGATGACCCCGCATCGGTTCCTGTCGAACCTGCTGCACGCCTTCGAGTTCACCGGATACCGGATCGACCGTGTCCCACTGTACGAGCTGGCGCGTTGTGGGCTGCCGGTGCCGGCGGCCATCCCGCCGCCCCCGCACGAGTGAACGCCGCGCAGAAGATTTTTCGTCAGATCTCGAGACAATCACGGCCATGCTGGCCGCCAAACTTTCACAGCAACATCACAATTGGCCGCTCACCAGCGGCCATCGACACCGGGGCACATGCAGAAACGCCCCTTTTCCGATGTGTGTTTGATCACGAAATCGCTGGGTAGCGCGTGTCGAACGGGCCGTGCGGAGCCGGTCTCGATGAGAGCGAAGGCCGCTTGGTGTGGTTGACTACACGAGCACTGCTGCGTTCAGCGCGGCGACGATCCGGACATTGCAGGTCCGAGGAGGAGCCGGGCGATCGGATGCGTATGCAGTACGACCAATTTCGACATGCACCTTCGAATGAAGGATGCGCCGAAAGGATGAGGAAGCAAGGATGACGCTTGTTGACAGGTTGCGCGGCGCCGTGGCACGTATGCCACGACGGCTCGTGGTGGGAGCCGCCGGCGCGGCCCTGCTGTCGGGTCTGATCGGCGTCGTGGGGGGCTCCGCGACGGCTGGGGCGTTCTCGCGCCCGGGCCTGCCGGTGGAGTACCTGCAGGTTCCGTCCGCGGGCATGGGCCGCGACATCAAGGTCCAGTTCCAAAGCGGTGGCGCCAACGCACCCGCGCTGTACCTGCTCGACGGCATGCGCGCGCAGGACGACTACAACGGCTGGGACATCAACACCCCGGCGTTCGAGTGGTACAACCAGTCGGGCATCGCCGTGGTCATGCCGGTCGGCGGGCAGTCCAGCTTCTACTCCGACTGGTACAAGCCCGCCTGCGGTAAGGCCGGTTGCACCACCTACAAGTGGGAGACCTTCCTGACCAGCGAACTGCCGCAGTACCTGTCTTCGCAGAAGCAGGTCAAGCCGACCGGCAGCGCCGCCGTCGGCCTGTCGATGGCCGGGTCGTCCGCCCTTATCCTCGCGGCCTACCACCCGGACCAGTTCGTCTACTCGGGCTCGCTGTCCGCGCTGCTGGACCCGTCGCAGGGCATGGGCCCGTCGCTGATCGGCCTCGCCATGGGTGACGCCGGCGGCTACAAGGCCGCGGACATGTGGGGACCGTCGAGCGACCCCGCCTGGCAGCGCAACGACCCGTCGCTTCAGGTCGGCAAGCTGGTCGCGAACAACACCCGCATCTGGGTGTACTGCGGTAACGGCAAGCCGTCGGACCTGGGTGGCGACAACCTGCCCGCGAAGTTCCTCGAGGGCTTCGTGCGGACCAGCAACCTGAAGTTCCAGGACGCCTACAACGCCGCCGGCGGTCACAACGCGGTGTGGAACTTCGACGCCAACGGCACCCACGACTGGCCCTACTGGGGCGCGCAGCTGCAGGCGATGAAGCCTGATCTGCAGTCGACGCTGGGCGCCACCCCGGGCGCCGGTCCGGCCACCGCGGCGGCTACCGGAAACGGCCAAGGCGCCTAACCCGCACCGACACGATCGACGGCGGCGACCCTAGGGTCGCCGCCGTTGTTCTGTTTAGCGGCCCCGCGGTGTGGTCTATTTCACTACCCTGCGGGCCGCGGGTCATCCGGCGCTGGCTAGTGTGCTCACAGCGGCTAGACGATGGAGGGTGGACATGAGGGTCGTGCGGGGCGTGTCGGCGCTGATGCGGGTATTGGGTGTGGTCGTGCTGGCGATCGGCGTGGGCGGCGCCGCCACGCTGGCGGGCGCCCCCGGAACGGCCCGGGCCGCCGGGTACGAGAGCCTGATGGTGCCGTCGGCCGCGATGGGGCGCGACATCCCGGTGGCCTTCCTGGCCGGCGGTCCGCACGCGGTCTATCTGCTCGATCCCTTCGACGCCGCCCCGGACGTGAGCAACTGGGTGACCGCCGGCAACGCGATGAACACCCTCGCCGGCAAGGGGATCTCGGTAGTGGCGCCGGCCGGGGGCGCCTACAGCATGTACACGAACTGGGAGCAGGACGGCAGCAAGCAGTGGGACACGTTCCTGTCCAGCGAGCTGCCGAACTGGCTGGCCGCGAACAAGGGCCTCGCGCCGGGCGGCCACGCCGCGGTCGGCGCCGGGCAGGGCGGCTACGGCGCCCTCGCGCTCGCCACGTTCCACCCCGACCGCTTCGGGTTTGCGGGCTCCCTCTCGGGCTTCCTGTACCCCTCCGAGACCACGGTGAACGGCGCGATCCTCGCCGGCCTGCAGCAGTTCGGCGGGGTCGACGGCAACGGCATGTGGGGCGCCCCGCAGCTCGGTCGGTGGAAGTGGCACGACCCGTGGGTGCACGCGTCGCTGTTGGCGCAGAACAACACTCGCGTCTGGGTGTGGTCGGCGAAGGGTGGGGCGAGCGATCCCGCGGCCGTGCTGGGCGTCCCGGATCAGGCGACGGGGACGGCCCTTGAGTTCTATCAGCAGTACCGCAGCGTCGGCGGGCACAACGGCCACTTCGACTTCCCGGGCGGCGACAACGGCTGGGGCCCGTGGTCGGGCCAGCTGGGCGCCATGTCGGGCGACATCGTCGGGGCCATCCGCTAGTTCGCGGCAAACCACGACCCCCGCCGCCATCTCGGCGATCGGCGGTCCGACGAACTAGTTCGGCCTCCCAACCGGGCGGCATCGGGGTCGGATGGCCATGCCCGAAATGCCGGTACCGTGTAGGAGTGCAGCGCAGGCGGGGAGGGCCGCGCCGCCCCGCGGTGGACCCGCGCCCAACACCGACGAACCGACCCGATCCGCTGGCAGGAGAACATGGCCACCAACGCCCGGCGTAAGCGCCACCGGATTCTTGCGTGGGTGGCGGCCCTGACGGTGGCCCTCGTCGTCCTGCTTGTCGTCGCCGCCGCGGTGCTGCTGCTGCGTGGTCGCGAAGCGCCGCCCAGCGCGGTGCCGCCGGGCGTCCTCCCGCCGGCCTCGACGACGACCCACCCCCACAAGCCCAGGCCCTCGTCGCAGGACGCGTCCTGCCCGGACGTCCAGGTCGTGGCCGTCCCCGGCACCTGGGAGTCCTCGCCGCAGGACGATCCGGTCAACCCCACGCAATTCCCCAATGCGTTGCTGCACCGGGTCACCGGGGCGATCGCCCAGCAGTTCCCGTCCTCGCGGGTGCAGACCTACACCACGCCGTACACGGCGCAGTTCCACAACCCGCTCGCCGGTGACCCGCAGATGTCCTACAACGAGAGCCGCGCCGAGGGCACCCGCGCGACGGTCCAGGCGATGTCCGACATGAACAACAAATGCCCCCTGACCAGCTACGTGCTGATGGGCTTCTCCCAGGGGGCGGTGATCGCCGGCGACATCGCCAGCGACATCGGCAACGGCCGCGGCCCCGTCGACGACGACCTCGTGCTCGGCGTGACGCTGATCGCCGACGGCCGCCGGCAGCAGGGCGTCGGCAACGACATCGGGCCCAACCCGCCGGGTCAGGGCGCCGAAGTGACCCTGCACGAGATCCCGATGCTGTCCGGGCTGGGGCTGACGATGACCGGCGCCCGGCCGGGCGGTTTCGGGGCGCTCAACGGCAAGACGAACGAGATCTGCGCCCCGGGCGACCTCATCTGCGCCGCCCCCGACGCGGCCTTCAGCGTCGCCAACCTGCCGAACACGCTCAACACGTTGGCCGGCGGCGCCGGTCAGCCGGTGCACGCGCTCTACGCGACTACGCAGTGCTGGAGCCTCGACGGCGCACCGGCGACGGACTGGACGCTGAATTGGGCCGAGGGGCTGATCTCGAACGCGCCGCATCCCAAACATGGCTGATCGGCGCTGGACACAGGGGTTGGCTAGCGGCTTTCCAACGGAAATCAGCGGTACCTTGTGATTTGGTGTGCCGCGGGCCGCCCCGTAACATTAAGAAGAATTTAAGAGCATCTAGACGTTTGTTGCGACCCGGGCCGAGTGTCGACCACCGCTCGCGACTCGACGACGTGCGTAGGCTGGCCCGGGCACAGGGCAAAATGTCGGCACCGCTGGCACCAGAGGCAACCGTCGGCCTGGCCGACCGAACACTGTTGTGACAGGAGAGCGTTATGGCGTACCACAACCCGTTCATCACGAACGGGAAGATCCGGTTCCCCGACAATCTCAACCTGGCACGCCACATCGAGCGGTGGGCGTCCGTGCGGGGCGACAGGCTGGTCTACCGCTTCCTGGACTTCTCCACCGAGCGCGATGGCATCGAGCGCGACCTGTCTTGGCGCGACTTCAGCAAGCGGAACCGCGCCATCGCCGCCCGCCTGCAGCAGGTCACCGAGCCGGGCGACCGCGTCGCCCTGCTGTGCCCGCAGAACCTGGAGTACCTCACCGCGTTCTTCGGGACCATCTACGCGGGCCGGATCGCGGTGCCGCTGTTCGACCCCGCCGAGCCGGGGCACGTCGGGCGCCTGCACGCGGTGCTCGACGACTGCACCCCCTCGACGATCCTGACCACCAGCGACTCCGCCGAGGGCGTGCGCAAGTTTTTCCGCGGCCGCCCAGCCAAGGACCGGCCCCGCGTCATCGCCGTCGACGCCGTGCCCGACGAGGTCGCCTCCACCTGGCAGGTGCCGACATCCACCCCGGAGACCATCGCGTACCTGCAGTACACGTCGGGCTCCACCCGGACGCCCACCGGGGTCAAGATCAGCCACCGGAACCTGCCCACCAACGTCGTCCAGGTGCTCGACGCCCTCTCCATGAAGGGCAGCGAAAACGACCGTGGGGTCAGCTGGCTGCCGTTCTTCCACGACATGGGTCTGATCACCGTCATGCTGTCGCCGGTGTTCGGCCATCACATGTCGTTCATGACGCCGGCGGCGTTCGTGCGCCGGCCGAGCCGCTGGATCCGCGCCATGGCCCGCGTCGGCGACGAAGAGGGCGAGGTCTACTCGGCGGCGCCGAACTTCGCGTTCGAGCACGCCGCGCTGCGCGGCGCCCCGCGGGACGGTGAGCCGCCGCTCGACCTGAGCAACGTCAGCGCAATCCTCAACGGCAGCGAGCCGGTGTCCCCGGCGTCGATGCGCAAGTTCTATGAGGCTTTCGCGCCCTACGGCCTGCGTGAGGCCGCCATCAAGCCGTCCTACGGCCTCGCCGAGGCGACCCTGTTCGTGTCCACCACCCCGATGGACGAGGCGCCGCTGGTCATCCACGTCGACCGGGAGGCGCTCAACGAGCAGCGGTTCGTCCAGGCGAGTGCCGACGACCCGAACGCCGTCGCCCAGGTCTCCGCCGGTGTGGTCGGCGTGGACGAGTGGGCGGTGATCGTCGATGCGGACACGGCCACGGAACTGCCGGACGGGCAGATCGGCGAGATCTGGCTGCACGGCAACAACATGGGGCTCGGCTATTGGAACAAGGAGCACGAGACCCAGGAGACCTTCCGCAACATCCTCAAGTCGCGCGCCAACCCCTCGCACGCGGAGGGCGCGACCGACGACGCGCTGTGGGTCCGCACCGGGGACTACGGCACCTTCTACAAGGGCAACCTGTACATCACCGGCCGGATCAAGGACCTGGTGATCATCGACGGCCGCAACCACTACCCGCAGGACCTCGAGTACTCGGCGCAAGAGGCCAACAAGGCGCTGCGGACCGGGTACGTCGCGGCCTTCTCGGTGCCGGCCAACCAGCTGCCCCAAGAGGTGTTCGACAACCCGCACGCCGGGCTGAAGGCCGACCCCGAGGACACCTCCGAGCAGCTGGTCATCGTCGCCGAGCGCGCCGCCGGGGCGCACAAGCTGGACTACCAGCCGATCGCCGACGACATTCGCGCCGCGATCGCCGTGCGCCACGGCGTGACCGTCCGCGACCTGCTGCTGGTGCAGGCCGGTTTGATCCCCCGGACATCCAGCGGCAAGATCGGCCGCCGCGCCTGCCGCACCGCCTACCTCGACGGCAGCCTGCGCAGCGGCATCGGCTCCCCGACCGTTTTCGCTACCGGTAACTGACGGACTCTCAACGACCATGGCTGACAAAGAATCTGAACTGACCCCACTCCCCGAAGGCCAGGGCGAGGTGACGCGCACGCCCGCCAAGACCGATATGACGGTCCCCGAGATGCGGCAGTGGCTGCGCAACTACGTGGCCAAGTGCACCGGGCAATCGCCCGACGCCATCGACGAGTCGGTTCCCATGGTGGAACTCGGGCTGTCGTCCCGTGACGCGGTGGCGATGGCCGCCGACATCGAGGACATGACCGGTGTCACCCTGTCGGTCGCGGTCGCCTTCCAGCACCCCACCATCGAATTGCTGGCGACCCGGATCATCGAGGGTGAGCCCGAGCCGGACACCACCGGTGACGACAACACGGACTGGACCCGCACCGGTCCCGCCGAGCGCGTCGACATCGCGATCGTGGGCCTGTCCACCCGCCTGCCCGGGGACATGAACAGCCCCGATGAAATGTGGCAGGCGCTGATGGAGGGCCGCGACGCCATCACCGACCTGCCCGAAGGCCGGTGGGAGGAGTTCCTCGAAGAGCCGCGGCTGGCCGAGCGGGTCGCCAAGGCCCGCACCCGCGGCGGCTACCTGAAGGACATCAAGGGCTTCGACTCCGAGTTCTTCGCGATCGCCAAGACCGAGGCCGACAACATCGACCCGCAGCAGCGGATGGCGCTGGAGCTGACCTGGGAGGCGCTCGAGCACGCCCGCATCCCCGCGTCGAGCCTGCGCGGTAAGCCCGTCGGCGTGTTCGTCGGCTTCACCAACAACGACTACCAATTCCTGGCCATCTCCGACCCGACGGTCGCGCACCCCTACGCGATCACCGGTAACTCGCACGCGATCATCGCCAACCGGGTGTCCTACTTCTACGACTTCCGTGGGCCCTCGGTCGCGGTCGACACCGCGTGCTCGAGTTCACTGGTGGCCACCCATCAGGCCGTGCAGGCCCTGCGCAACGGCGAGTGCGACGTCGCGGTGGCCGGCGGCGTCAACGCACTGATCACGCCCGCGGTGACGCTGGGCTTCGACGAGATCGGCGCGGTACTGGCCCCCGACGGCCGGATCAAGTCCTTCTCCGCCGACGCCGACGGCTACACCCGCTCGGAGGGTGCCGGCATGCTGGTGCTCAAGCGCGTCGACGACGCCCGCCGCGACGGCGACCAGATCCTGGCCGTGATCGCCGGCACCGCGGTCAACCACGACGGCCGGTCCAACGGGCTGATCGCTCCGAACCAGGACGCGCAGGCCGACGTGCTGCGTCGAGCCTACAAGGACGCCGGCATCGATCCGCGCACCGTCGACTACATCGAGGCGCACGGCACCGGCACCGTCCTCGGCGACCCGATCGAGGCCGAGGCGCTGGGCCGGGTCGTCGGCCGGGGCCGTCCCGCCGACCGTCCGGCGCTGCTGGGCGCGGTGAAAACCAATGTGGGACATATGGAGTCGGCCGCCGGCGCGGCGAGCTTGGCCAAGGTGGTGCTCGCCCTGCAGCACGACAAGCTGCCGCCGTCGATCAACTTCGCCGGGCCGAGCCCGTACATCGACTGGGACGCGACGCACCTGAAGGTGGTCGATCAGCCCACCGACTGGCCGCGTTACGGCGGCTACGCGCTGGCGGGCGTGTCCAGCTTCGGCTTCGGCGGGGCCAACGCGCACGTGGTGGTGCGCGAGGTGCTGCCGCGCGACGTCGTGGAGGCGTCCGCGCCGGCGGCTAAGCCCGAGGCCAACGCGGCCGAGGCCGTCGGGGTGCCCAGCTTCGAGGGCCCGTCGCTGCGGTTCGACGAATTCGGCGAGATCCTGACCGACGCCCCCGCGGCGCAGGAGGACGACTACGAGCTGCCGGGCGTCACCGAGGAGGCGCTGCGGCTCAAGGAAGCCGCGCTGGAAGAGCTTGCGGCGCAAGGGGAATCGAAGCCGCCTATTCCCCTGGCCGTCTCGGCGTTCCTGACGTCGCGCAAGAAGGCGGCCGCCGCCGAGCTGGCGGACTGGCTGGAAAGCCCCGAGGGCCAGGCGTCGTCGCTGGAGTCGATCGGGCGATCGCTGTCCCGGCGCAACCACGGCCGGTCCCGCGCGGTGGTGCTCGCCCACGACCACGAGGAGGCCGTCAAGGGCCTGCGGGCGGTCGCCGAGGGCAAGCAGCGCCCCGGCGTGTTCAGCGTCGACGGGCCGGTGAGCAACGGGCCGGTGTGGGTGCTGGCCGGATTCGGCGCCCAGCACCGCAAGATGGGCAAGAGCCTGTACCTGCGCAACCCGGTGTTCGCCCAGTGGATCGAGAAGGTCGATGCGCTGATCCAGGACGAACTGGGCTACTCGGTCCTCGAGCTGATCCTCGACGACTCGCAGGACTACGGCATCGAGACCACCCAGGTCACCATCTTCGCGATCCAGATCGCGCTGGGTGAGCTGCTCAAGCACCACGGCGCCAAGCCGTCCGCGGTGGTCGGCCAGTCGCTGGGCGAGGCCGCGTCCGCGTACTTTGCGGGCGGCCTGTCGCTGCGCGACGCGACCCGGGCCATCTGCTCGCGCTCCCACTTGATGGGCGAGGGCGAGGCGATGCTGTTCGGCGAGTACATCCGGCTGATGGCGTTGGTGGAGTACTCCGCCGACGAGATCAAGACGGTGTTCTCGGACTTCCCCGACCTGGAGGTGTGCGTCTACGCGGCGCCCACACAGACCGTCATCGGCGGGCCGCCCGAACAGGTGGACGCGATCATCGCCCGCGCCGAATCGGAGGGCAAGTTCGCCCGCAAGTTCCAGACCAAGGGCGCCAGCCACACGTCGCAGATGGATCCGCTGCTGGGCGAGCTCGCCGCGGAGCTGCAGGGCATCAAGCCGCTCAGCCCGACGGTGGGCATCTACTCGACCGTGCACGAGGGTCGCTACATCAAGCCCGGCGGCGAGCCGATCCACGACGTCGACTACTGGAAGAAGGGGCTGCGCCACAGCGTCTACTTCACCCACGGCATCCGCAACGCCGTCGACAGCGGCCACACCACCTTCCTCGAGTTGGCCCCCAACCCGGTGGCGCTGATGCAGGTGGGGCTGACGACGGCCAGCGCGGGCCTGCACGACGCCCAGCTGATCCCGACGCTGGCCCGCAAGCAGGATGAGGTCGAGTCGATGATCTCGACCATGGCGCAGCTCTATGTCTACGGCCACGACCTGGACATATGGACGCTGTTCACGCGGCCCGACGGCCCCGCGGGACCCCAGGATTACGCGAACATCCCGCCAACCCGGTTCAAGCGCAAAGAGCACTGGCTGGACGTGCACTTCTCGCACGGCACCAACTCGGTGCTCATACCCGGCAGCCACGTCGCGCTGCCCGACGGCCGGCACGTCTGGGAGTACGCGCCCCGCGGCCTGACGGATCTAGCGTCGCTGGTGAAGGCCGCCGCGGCCGAGGTGATCCCGGACGCGCAGCTGACGGCGTCCGAGCAGCGCGCGGTCCCGGGCCAGGGCGCGCGGCTGGTGACGACGCTGACCCGGCACCCGGGCGGCGCCTCGGTCCAGGTGCACGCGCGCGTCGACGAGTCGTTCACCCTCGTGTACGACGCGCTGGTCACCCGCGGCGGAGCGCAGTCGGTGTTACCGGCTGCGGTCGGCGCGGGGACAGCGATCGCCGCCCCGGCCGGGGTGGGCGCCGAGGGTACGGCGCCGGCGGTGGACGAGGCGGGATCCGAGACGCTCGAGGACAGCCTGACCAACCGCTACATGCCGGCCGGCTTCACCAAGTGGTCGCCGGATTCGGGCGAGACCGTCGCCCAGCGGCTCGGCGCGATCGTCGGGGCGGCCATGGGCTACGAGCCCGAGGACCTACCGTGGGAGGTGCCGCTGGTCGAGCTCGGCCTGGACTCTTTGATGGCCGTGCGGATCAAGAACCGCGTCGAGTACGACTTCGACCTGCCGCCGATCCAGCTGACGGCGGTGCGCGACGCCAACCTCTACAACATCGAAGAGCTGATCAAGTACGCGGTCGAGCACCGCGACGAGGTCTCACAGCTGCACGACTACCAGCAGACGCAGACGCCCGAGGAAATCGCGAAGGCCCAGGCGGCCCTGGTCAGCGGGGCGACGCTGGCCAGCGTCACCGCGCCGGCGCCCGATCCGCAGGCCGAGCCGGACACCCAGGCCGACGCGTCGGCCTCTGCGCCGGCATCCGAGGTACCGATCCCGCCGCCGCCGACCAACCCGTCGGGACCCAACGGTGGCAAGACCAACGGCAACGGTGCGCAGCCGAACCTGAAGGGCGCCGCCGAGGCGCTCAACCAGGAGGCGATCGCCAAGGCGCTCAGCTCCGACGTGCCGCCGCGCGACGCGGCCGAGCGCGTCACCTTCGCCACGTGGGCGATCGTTACGGGCAAGTCGCCGGGCGGCATCTTCAACCCGCTGCCCAAGCTGGACGAGGACACGGCCGCCAAGCTGGCGCAGCGGCTCGCCGAGCGGGCCGAGGGCCCGATCACCGCCGAGGACGTGCTCACGTCGGAGAACATCGAGGCGCTCGCCGATAAGGTGCGCCAGCACCTCGAGGCCGGCGTGGTCGACGGGTTCGTCCGCACGCTGCGGGCGCGCCCGGAGGGCGGCTCGAAGGTTCCGGTGTTCGTCTTCCACCCGGCCGGCGGGTCGACCGTGGTGTACGAGCCGCTGCTCAACCGGCTGCCGGCCGACACCCCGATGTACGGGTTCGAGCGCGTCGAGGGCTCGATCGAGGAGCGTGCCGAGCAGTACGTGCCGAAGCTGATCGAGATGCAGGGCGACGGGCCCTACATCCTGGCCGGCTGGTCACTGGGCGGCGCGCTGGCCTACGCCTGCGCGATCGGTCTGAAGCGGCTCGGCAAGGACGTCCGGTTCGTCGGGCTGATCGACGCGGTGATGCCCGGAGAGCCGATCCTGAAGACCAAGGAGGAGACCCGCAAGCGCTGGGACCGCTACGCGCGGTTCGCCGAGCGGACCTTCAACGTCACGGTCCCGGAGATCCCCTATGAGCAGCTCGAGGAGCTCGACGACGAGGGACAGGTCACGTTCGTCCTGGAGGCCATCAAGGCGAGCGGGGTGCAGATCCCGGGCGGGATCATTGAGCACCAGCGGACGTCCTACCTGGACCAGCGCGCGATCGACACCGCGGAGTACCAGTCCTACGACGGCCACGTAACCCTGTACATGGCCGATCGTTACCATGACGATGCGATCACGTTCGAGCCCGCGTACGCCACCCGCAAGCCGGACGGCGGCTGGAGCGAGTACGTGGCCGACCTTGAGGTGGTGCCGATCGGTGGCGAACACATCCAGGCCATCGACGAGCCCTACATCGCCAAGGTGGGCGCCCACATGACCGGGGCGCTGAACCAGATCGAGGCAACCGCCGGACGAGTGAGGTAGGCACGTAGTGACGGAAACTCTGCCAGCTTCGGGGGCCGCCCCCGTTCAGCACACCACCGCCGAGAAGCTGGCCGAGCTGCACGCTCGCCTGGAGCTGGCGAAGGAGCCCGGCGGCGAGAAGGCCGCCGCCAAGCGCGACAAGAAGGGCATCCCCAGCGCACGCGCCCGCGTCCACGCGCTGGTCGACCCGGGCACCTTCCTCGAAATCGGGGCGCTGGCCAAGACTCCCAACGACCCGAACGCGCTCTACGGCGACGGGTGCGTCACCGGCCACGCCATGATCGACGGCCGGCCCGTCGGGGTGTTCTCCCACGACCAGACCGTGTTCCAGGGCACCGTTGGCGAGATGTTCGGCCGCAAGGTGGCCCGGCTGATGGAGTGGTGCGCGATGGTCGGGTGCCCGATCATCGGCATCCAGGACTCGGGCGGCGCCCGAATCCAGGACGCGGTCACCTCGCTGGCGTGGTACGCCGAGCTGGGTCGTCGTCACGAGGCGCTGTCCGGACTGGTGCCACAGATCTCCCTCATCTTTGGCAAATGCGCTGGGGGAGCGGTGTATTCGCCGATCCAGGACGACCTGCTCATCTCGGTGCGTGACCAGGGCTACTTCTTCGTCACCGGTCCCGACGTGATCCGCGAGGTCACCGGCGAGGAGGTCACCCTCGACGAGCTCGGCGGCTCCGACGTGCAGGCCCGGTACGGCAACATCCACCAGGTGGTGGACTCCGAGGCCGAGGCGTTCACGTACGTGCGTGAGTTCCTGTCGTTCCTGCCGTCCAACTGCTTCGACAAGCCGCCGATCGTCAACCCCGGGCTGGAACCGGGGATCACCCCGACCGACCTCGAACTCGACGCGATCGTGCCGGATTCCGACAACGCGGCCTACGACATGCACGAGATCCTGCTGCGCATCTTCGACGACGGTGATTTCCTGGACGTCGCCGCGCAGCACGGGCCGGCCATCATCACCGGTTACGCGCGGGTCGACGGCCACCCGGTGGGCGTGATCGCTAACCAGCCGATGTACATGTCGGGAGCGATCGACAACGAGGCGTCCGACAAGGCGGCGCGGTTCATCCGGTTCTGCGACGCGTTCAACATCCCGCTGGTGTTTGTGGTGGATACGCCCGGATTCCTGCCGGGGGCCGAGGAGGAGAAGAGGGGAATCATCAAGCGCGGCGGGCGTTTCCTCTACTCCGTCGTGGAGGCTGACGTGCCGAAGGTGACCATCACCGTGCGCAAGTCCTACGGCGGCGCCTACGCCGTGATGGGCTCCCGGCAGCTGACCGCCGACTTCAACTTTGCGTGGCCCACCGCGCGCATCGCGGTGATCGGCGCCGAAGGCGCCGCGCAGTTGCTGATGAAGCGCTTCCCCGACCCGACCACGCCCGAGGCGCAGCAGATCAAGAAGGACTTCATCGAGGGCTACAACCTGAACATGGCGATCCCATGGACGGCGGCCGAGCGGGGGTTCATCGACGCGGTCATCGATCCGCACGAGACTCGGCTGCTGATCCGCAAGTCGATGCGCCTGCTGCGCGACAAGCAGCTCTGGTGGCGGACGGCCCGCAAGCACGGCCTAATCCCGGTTTAGTTCCACCGCGAGCAGACGCAAAGGCCCGCTGTCGCTCGGCGTGTCGCGGGCTTTTACGTCTGCTCGCCGGAAAATGCGGCGTCGGCCACCGACTGCGTGCCCAGAACGGTTGCCAGCGCGAGCCGTTCGGCGTCCTCGGTGCCGGGGTCGGCGGTGTAGATCATGATGCGGATGTCGTCGGCGGCGACGATGAGCGTGTCGCAGTCCAGGGCGATGGGCCCGACGTCCGGATGGTCGATCACCTTGTGCCGGCCCAGGTCTCCGCGCGGCAGCGGGGGCGCGGCTTCCCACAGCTCGGCGAAGCGCGGGCTCCGTGCGGCGAGGTCGCGGGTCAGCTGCTTCAACCGCTGGTCGGCGGGATACCGGGCCGCCGTCAGGCGCAGGTCGGCGACCAACCCCGCCTGCAGGTCGGCCCGCTGTTCGGGGGTGTGAACGACCCGGGTGCCGGGACCGACCAGGTTGCGCCAGACGCTGTTTCGCTCGTTCCCGCGCCAGGTCGTCGTCGGACCCATCAGCGCGTCGTACTGCGCATTGGCGATCAGCAGGGTCCAGCTCGCGTCGTAGACGGCGACCGGGGTGTGGGCGAGGCGGTCGAGGATGCGTTGCACGTTCGGCGTCACGCGCGAGGACACCACACCGGGTCCTGGGGCGGCATGCCCGGCGAGCCGGAACAGGAGGTCGCGCTCGGTGTCGGATACCCGCAATGCCCGCGCGAGCGCCTCGACGACCTGAATCGAGGGCGACGTGGCCCGGCCCTGTTCGAGCCTCGTGAGATAGTCGACCGAGATCCCGGCGAGGGCGGCCAGCTCCTCGCGGCGCAGGCCGGACGCGCGCCGCCGCCCGCCGACGGGGACACCGACGGCGGTGGGCGCCACGCGGTCGCGCCAGCGGCGCACCGTCCGGCCGAACTCCCACGACGCCATCCCTTCACTGTGCGTGATATCCGCGGGCAGGGAAAGGCTTTGTCCTGGTACTGACAGTCCTACGACAACCGGACGGCTCCCTGGCCCGAAGAATCGGGCCGACACTGGCTGTCATGAACTCGATCGCATCCGGCACCGTCTTGCTCACGGGGCCGACGGGCGGGCTGGGACGGGCCGCGGCGCTCACGATGGCCCGTCGCCCCGCGCCCCAGCGCCCCGACCTGGTGCTCGTCGGCCGGCCCGGCGACGCGCTCACCGACGTCACCGAAAGGGCCCGAGCGGCCGGTGCCAACGCACACGAGATCGGCTGCGACCTGGCCAGTCTGGCCGACGTGCGCCGCGCGGCCGAGGCCGCCAGGGACCTGTTGACGGCCGGCTCGGTGCGGCCGCTGCGCGGCTTGGTGGCCAACGCGGGGCTCAGCGTCGGCGACGTCCACGACGCGTCCGCGGACGGTTACGAGTTGACCTTCGCGGTGAACTACCTGGCGCACGCGCAACTGATCGGCGACCTTCTCGACGCGCTGGACGCTCCGGCCCGGGTCGTGCTGCTGGGCTCGAACACCTACCACCAGAACATCTATCGCCGGGTCCTGCATGTAGCCCCGGCGCACTGGGCCGATCCGGTCGAGTTGGCCCGACCCGCGGCGCCCGACGTCGCGTCGACGTTCGAACGGTGTGGGATCGCCTACTCCAACTCCAAACTCGCCCTGCTGTACTACGCGCACGAACTGCAGCGCCGCTTCGACGTCGCCAACCCGGGCGTATCGGTGACGGTGTTCGAGCCGGGGTTCATGCCGGGCACCGGGCTCAGCCGGGCGCATGGCCCCGGGCTGCAACGAGTGGGGCGCATCATCGAGCGAATCCCCGGTGTGTCGTCACCGGCAAGCTCCGGTCCGGCGCTCGCCTCGCTCGTGCTCGACGACCGCTGGGCGCACCTGCGCGACGGCGCGTTCGTCGTCAAGGACCAAGAGCGCGAGGTCAAATCGTTCGCGCGCGACGAGTCCCGTGAGGCACGGTTGTGGGAGGCCACGGCCGAGCTGCTCGATTCGGCGCGGCGTTAGGGAGCTTGCTACTTCCGCAAGGTGAACTGGTTGAGGTCGGTGTAGCCCTTGCGGAAGAGGTTCGCGCAGCCGGTGAGGTACTTCATGTACATGTCGTAGACCTCTTCGGACTGGATCTCGATGGCCTCGGCTTTGTGTGCCTGCAGGCCCGCGGCCCACACGTCCAGGGTCTTGGCGTAATGCCGCTGCAGCGATTGGCGGCGCTTCAGCTTGAAGCCGGCCTTCGCCGAGAACTCCTTGACCATGTCGATAGTCGGCAGGAAACCGCCGGGAAAGATCTCGGTCTTCATGAAGTCGCTGAATTCGACGATCGCCGGGGTGAGCGGCAGGCCGGACTGGATGATCTCCTTCTCCGAGAGCACGGTGATGGTGTGCAACAGCATGGTGCCGCCGTTGGGTAGTAACTCATAGGTTCTTTCGAAGAAGGCGTCGTAGCGGTCGTAGCCGACATGTTCGAACGGTCCGATCGCCAGGATCCGGTCCACCGGCTCGTGAAAGCGCTCCCAGCCCTCGAGCAACACCCGCTTGGAACGCGGGCTGTCCGATGCGGCGAACAGCTGCTCGACGTGGGCGACCTGGTTTTTGGACAGCGTGATGCCGATGACGTTGACGTCGTATTTCTCGATGGCCCGCATCATTGCCGCGCCCCAGCCGCAGCCGAGGTCGAGCATTGTCATGCCGGGCTGCAAGCCCAGCTTGCTCAGTGAAAGGTCGATCTTGGCGATCTGCGCCTGTTCCAGGGTCATGTCGTCGCCGCCGAGCCAGTAGGCGCACGTGTACATCTGGGTGCGGTCGAGGAACAGCCGAAAGAAGTCGTCGGATAGGTCGTAGTGCGCCTGGACGTCCTCGAAATGCGGCGCCAGCTCGTCAGCCATGTTTCGTGTTGCCCTTCCTCGACCCCGCCCGAGTCGTGCGCGAGGCAGGGTCGCTCTGCGGCTCTGAATAGTCGGACTCGCTTCACTCTAAGACGAGGGGACGCGGACCCGCTTCTATAGCCTCAGCGCCCCGTCGGCCAGCTCGCCGAACCGTTCCAGCGCCTCGTCGGAGTCGGCGTCGATGCCACGCAGCGGGCCGCGATCGGCAAGGTGGCGCCGCGCGTAGAGCCGGGCGACGAGCGCCTTGCGCTCACCGCCGCCGGTGGCCCGCTCCCAGGCGGCCTGCTCGGTGAGCAGGGCCCCGGCGTAGACGTCGCCCATGAATTGCGCCAGTGGAAACAGCCGGGCTTCGGCCACCTCCCGGTGGAGCTTGCTCCAGGCCGTGATCGCGGCGTCCAGGTCCTCGATGCGGTCGGCCACCAGGCGGGTGGTGCTGTCGTCGTCGGAGACCGACACCGCGTCGCGCAGCCGGGCCAGCAGCGGCTCATGCGCCCGCGTCTGCTCGATGCCGCGGCGCACGTCGAGGCACAGGATGTTGTCCGGGCCCTCCCAGATGGTGTTCACCTGTGCGTCACGCAAAAGCCTTGCCACCGGCCATGTTTCGATGTAGCCGTTGCCGCCGTGGATCTCGATGGCGTCGGACGCCGCGGTGAGCCCCAGCCGGCACACCTTGAGCTTGGTGACCGGCACCGCGATGCGCTGCCGCATGCCGCGCGGCTGCCGATGGTTGATGGCGCCGGTGCCGTCGAAGACGAGCGCCACTGCCGCTTCGACGTCGACGATCATCTCGGCGAGCTTGCGCCGCATCAACGGCTTGTCGATCAGGGTCCCACCGAAGGCCTGGCGCTGCCGCGCGTAGCACAGCGACTCCACCAGCGCGCGGCGCGCGTTGCCGAGCGCGAACAGCGCGATGCCCAGGCGCGCGGCGTTGGTCAGCTCCATCATCCGGCCCAGCCCCTTGCCGTCGGACGCGGCGCCCTCCGAAGTTGGCTCGCCGGAAAGCAAGAACGCCTCGGCGTCGACGAACTCGACCTCCCCGGAGGCCACCGACCGGGTACCGAGCTTGTCTTTCAGCCGCCGGATCCGGACGCCGTTGCGGGAACCGTCTCGCCGGGTGCGGAGCACGAGGAAATTGGCGACGCCCCGGCTCGAGTCGGGTGCGCCCTCCGGTTTGGCCAGCACCACGAACGCCTCGCCGGCGCAGTTGGAGGCGAACCACTTGAACCCGTTGAGCAGCCACGCATCTCCGTGCCGGGTCGCGGTGGTCTCGAGCGCGCCGAGGTCTGAGCCGCCGGTGCGTTCGGTGAGTAGTTGCGCGGTCTCGCCCGCCCACGCGCCGGAAGCGAATTTCTCCAGCACGTGATCGCGTACGTCCGCGGGGGCGTAGGCGGCCACCAGCGACTGCACCATCCCACCGCCGGTGCCGAGCGCGCAGCCCATCCCGATGTCGGCCTGGTCGAGCAGGTAGTTCGACGCGAACAGGGCGAGACCCGAGCTCACCCCGGCCGCCTTGGCGTCGGCACGCAGCGCCCGCTGGGCGTCCAGGACGGCGCGCTTGGACGCGATGAACGACGCCGGCGCGACGACCTGGCTGATGTCGTGACCCCACCGGTCATAGCGCTCCAGCCGGGGCGGGTTGCGGTCGGTCTCGTCGGCCCACCGCGCCACCGGCCCACCCATCAGCTCGCCGATGCGCGTGAGATGGCGTTGGGCCACCTGTAGCGCGTCGGGTCCCAGGTAATAGGCCATGGTGAATTGCAGGGTGGGGTCGGTGAGGTACCAGTTGAGACCGACGGCTCCGGAGTAGTTCTCGGTCTGGTAGCGCCGCGACTTTTCCGGGGTGGAGAACGGCAGACAATCCACGGACTCGACGGCGTAGTCGCTCATGGATCGACGGTATACCGTCGCGGGCGTTATGCGGTGGCGCGCAACGGGCGCCGGCGCCGACTCGACGGGGCGCCCGGGTGGCCGTGGCTTTCGGCGCGGCGGGCCAGCGCCCGCGGGTCGACGATCAGGACGGCCTTGCCTTCCAAGACGATCCAACCGCGGCTCGCGAAGTTGCGCAATGCCCGGTTGACGGAGGTGCGGTCCGCGCCGACGAGTTGAGCCATCTCATCCTGGCTGAGCTCGTGAGCGACCCGCAGCCCGTTGCCCTCCGGAACGCCGAACCGCCTGGCCAGCAACAGGAGCTGACGGGCGACGCGGGCGGCCACATCGCTGGACACCAACTCGATCAGTTCGTCGTCGGTGTTCCGCAGCCGGCGGGACAGCACCCGCAGCAGCTGCTCGGCGATCGTCGGCCGCTCGGTCATCCAGGTCCGCAGCGTGGCCCGGTCTAGCCACATCGTGCGCACGTCGGTGATCGCCGTGGCCGTGCAGGTTCGGGGGCCGGGGTCGAAGACCGCGAGTTCGCCGAAGACGTCGGCGGGGCCCATGATCGCACGCAGGTTGGTGCGGCCGCTGGGGCCCTGCAGGCTGATCTTGACCTTGCCCGCCACAATGATGAACACCCGGTCGCCGGGATCGCCCTCCGCGAAAATCATTTGGCCGGCGGGAAATTCCGCGGGGTGAAGCTGCTCGATCAACGCGGCGGCGGCGGCGGGCTCGACGTGCTGCAGGATGCCCGCCCGGACCAGGATGTGATCGACATCGCGTGTGTTGGTTGCTGCGCTCAAGGAATCCTCCCTGTCGATCGCGTCGCTATACGGGCCCGGTCAGGAAGACCAGGCGGAAATTGCCTATTTGCACCTCGTCGCCGTTGGCCAGTACCGCCGAGTCGACGGGCTCCCGGTTGACGTAGGTATTGTTCAGGCTGCCGAGGTCGATCACGCGGAATTCGCTGTCTCCCCTGTGGAATTCGGCATGCCGACGGCTCACGGTGATGTCGTCGAGGAAGATGTCGCTGGCGGGGTGCCGGCCCGCGGACAGGACGGCTCGGTCCAGCCGGAACTGTGCTCCGGCGTTGGGCCCGCGTTTGACGACCAAGACTCCGAGGCCGCGTCCCATCGTCGCCATGTTCTCCACGGCATCTTCCGCGATGGTCGCCGACGTGTCGAATTCCCCGACGACGTCGGTGCGCAACCCCGCGCCGAGGTTCTCCGTGTGGTCGTCGGACACGGGCGTCGGAGCGGAGTTTGGAGCGGGCCTCGGAGCAGGCCATTGTGAAGTCGACACGGATGCCCGATCACGCGGCCCGGGGCACATCCGGCGACGCGCTGGTCGCCGTCGTGGTCGGCCGGTCGGGCGCCGGGGCCCAGCCGACGTAGCTGAGGTACAACCCCACGAGCGCGAACAGGGCGCACAGGGACATCCACCAGCCCTGGGCGCCGATCATGACGTCGGCCACCGAGACGAAGATTCGGGGAAAGGCCACGAGCAGCAGGCCGCGCAGCACGATCAGCCACCCCAGCAGCGACACGATGATCGCGGCCGGGCCCTGCCAGCACTGGTGGCCGGCGACCACCACGAGTCCGAACAGCAGGACGAACGCCCCGGCGACGAACGCCCACATCGAGTTCGCCTCGAACTGCGAGAGGAGCCCCTGCATCTCCGACGCGCGGGCGATGGCGGTGACGTCGACGACGACGAGGAAGGGGCCGAGCACACGGGAAAACATCCGTGTCGCGTGCTGGGTGGGCGGTGAAGCGGTCATGTCGTGCCTCCGTTTGACACCGGTCGTCGTCGACCCCTCTAATCGGACCATCGAACCCGACCACCCTGATAGGGACGGAAGTCCCGTCCCGGCCGGGGCGTTCGGCCCCGGGCGGATGGGGCGTCGGCTCGCGATGACCGGCGGGCGGCCGACGCGCGGCGGTGGCAAACGGTCAGCGAATGGCGATCATACCGGCGCCAGAAACTCCGATGTGTAGAACTCGCCCGGGTTTTGGGAATGTGCATTCGGTCGCTCGATAATCACCCAAACACCCGTCGTGCCCGGTCGAATCGTGTCCTGGACGGTCGCGGTTCCGCTGCCGGCACCGTCGGTGTCCAGGCCCCCGAACGCCGTGCCCGGGTCCCCGGGCCCGCACGTCGCCGACGCCGCCCGGGGCTCCTGAATGAGGCCGACGTCGAAGTGCGTGCCCGGCTCGGGGGCGTCGACCAGGTGGACCTCCGCCGTTGCGGTGGACCCGTTCCGATTGATGACCGCCGAGCCCGTGGCGAGCGCCGTGCGTGGGACCATGGCCGCCTCGGTGATCAGGCTGAAGTCACATCGCCGCAGCTTGTTGTCCAGGACGACCCGGGTGCCAGCCTGGGCGGCGGCGTTGCCGAAGCCCCAGGTGGCGGCCGGGATGACCGTCACCGCGAGTGCGGCCGAACAGGTTGCTACGCGTGCCATCACGGCCGGGTCTGCGCGCATGGGGTCACCTCGTGCCTCGACTGTTAGCTGGATCACAGCGGCATAGGAATTGCCTGAAGCGCGATACAAATAAACCTATTCACCGGAATTGCTCAACCGTTAATAATCCGGCTTTTATTAGACCGATGCCGAATTATTAGCCGCGCCGGAAACTTCGTAACCCAGGCCCTAGGGCTTGATCCGCATTTGACCGGGCGACCACAATCCGCTGCGCGTCGCCGTGCCCAAATCGAGCTGCGCTGGTTGCGCGTCGGCAATCGTGTCGAACTTGCGCAGCGAGCCCCAGTCACGGCCCCAGTCGCGGGACAGATAGGTCGACATCACGTGGGCCCGCAGCAACAGGTCGGTGATCCCCAGCAAGCCGCCGTTGACGCCGTCTTCCCAGGTGTCGGTGTCCTGCTTCTTCGCGTTGTAGTCCGGCGTGATGCGGAACTTGGGGATCTCGGTGACGCCGTTCGCGTGCAGCATGGGGTGCTGGCACGGGAAGGCCAGGCCGACCGCCCAGTCCATCAGCACCGGTTGCGTGGAGCCGACGTATTCCTGCAGGGAGCGCAGCTCGGGCACCCGCGGCGGGGTCACGGCGATCCAGTCGTCCGGCGTCAGGGAGAGGTCCTCGGCCACCACGCGGACGGCGACCGCATCAGCGGGCATCTGCGAGCGGGCGAAGCGCAGGTTGCGCCACGCCTTCGGCTGCTCGCCGTTGAGGTCATAGGGCACCAGCCGCCCGCCCGGGACGACGCTTCCGCCCGAACCAGGCCTGCCGAACTCGAGGACCACGGTCTGGCCGTTGGTGTGCCCGTGCAGCACGCTGTTGCCCGCGATCGTCCCGGCAGCGGTCACCACCAGCAGCGGATGCCCGTCGTCGGGCTTGGGCAGCTGGTACCACGCCGAGGTGAGCCTGCTCTGCTGTTGCGCGCCGGGGGTGTAGCTGCCGGCCAGCGGGACCCGGTCGGGGTCGAGGCCGTAGGGCAGCGGCACGAGCGATCCGTTGACGCCCGGCGCCTTCAGTTTGGTCGGTGCGCGCCAGTCGTACGCGTACCAGTCGTAGTCGGTGCCGGGCTGCGGGACCGCCGTCTCCTGGACCGCCTCGGCGACGGTGTGGTCCGGGACACCGTTGGGGGTGAACCCGACGGGGTTGACGCCGCCCAGCGGGCCAAGGGGGCCGTAGCTGCCGGACTCGGGCGGCAGCGGGGTCATGAAGCCGGCGTTGCTGTCGGGCTCGACGAGCACGTCGTCGGCGAGCGCGCAGCCGCCCGAGAATTCCCGCAGATTGTCCCACCCGTTGGAATAGGTGGGGTACTGGCGGACGATTCCGGCGACCATCGAGGCGACGAACACCAGCGCCATGAAGCCGGCCGCCAGCGGCACCGGGGCGGCCGTCACCGCCCGCGCCAGCCGGCCCTCGCCGTGGTCGCGGGACACGAAGTGCAGCCAGATCGCCCAGAGCGCCGCGATCGCGAACAGCACGAAGAAGACCGTGCTGACGCTGATGCCGGCAAACCGCGGCATGACGTTGTTGAACGGCACGCCGTAGCTCGACACATACCACCAGCCGTTGGTGGTGGCGAAGCACAGCGACATCACGAACAGCACCGCCGCCAGGAACGCCATCCGGTTGCGCGACCAGCGCAGCACCTCGTGCGACACCAGCACGGTGGTCAGCGCGGCCATCGCCGCACCCACCGCCGCGAACAGGCCGAAGTGGTGCACCCACTTGGTGGGGGTGAACATCAGGAAGAACATCGTGGCGAAGATGACGCCCATCAGTCGCCACGCCGGCCCGCGCGCCACGCCGGGAACCCGCTTGCGGCGCAACATGATGAACAGCGCGGTGAACAGGCACAGGGCGGTGATCAGGAAGCCGAATCGGCGCGACAGCGAACCGTCGACCGTCGGCAGGATCAGGTAGTAATACCGCAGGTTCTCGGTGTACCAGGCCTGGCTGGGGCCGATGTCGGTCCGAATCCGGGTGGCTTCCATGACCGTCGACAGCGTCTGGTCGGCAAAGACCACGGTGAGGATGACGGTCCCTGCGGCGAGCAGCGGCGCCACCAGCGGCCAGGTGCCCACCAGGCGGTGGCGGCGGACCAGGATCCGCAGGATCGGGCGGCCACCGGCGACCAGCGCGGCCACCGCGATCAGGCCGGTGGGTTGGACGCCCAGGGTGAAGGCCGCGGTGATCACGGCCAGCGCGGCCGGGGTCAGGCGCGAGGCGCACATGGAACGCTCGATCAGCACGTAGGTGATCAGCGAACCCAGCGCGATGATCGGCTCCGGCCGCAGGCCGTTGTTGAACGGCATCCACGCGGTGAGCAGAACCATGCCGGCCGCCCAGTTGGCGGCCGTGCTGCCGGTCACCGCCGGCCCGAGCCGCGGCAGCACCTCACGGGACAGCAGCAGCCAGCACACCAGGCCGGCGACCAGGTCGGGCAGGCGCATCCACAGGCTTCCGTCGCTGACGTGGGTCATCAGGGCCAGCAGGTTGTAGTACCAGCCGAACGGGTCCTCGGGGCTGCCGAACCAACGGAAGTAGTTGGACATGTAGCCGGCGTGGTCGGCGACCCGGGCCATGCCGAGGATGTAGCCGTCGTCGGAGGAATTGGCGCCGATCAGGTGCCACAGCAGGAACCCGAAGATGACCGTGGCGTCGACCAGGGTGAACTTGCGCCACCGGGTCGGGATCAGCCGGTGCATGCGGCGGCCGTCCAGCTGGTCCAGCCGCCACAGCGCGACCAGCGCGACGATCGTGGACAGGACCGCCCCCACCATCGCGAGCAGCTTCAGCGTCGTCGGGGTGGTGGAGAACCGGGTGTCGATCGTGGCCGAGAGCCGCAACCCGGCCGGGGCTGGGCCGGTCAGGTCGGTGAACACCCCGACGATCTGGGGCCGCAGGTTGGGGTCGGGGAAGCCGCCGCGCACCGGCCGGCCCGCCGGATCGTTCAGCCCGACGAACGTGGCGAAGGTGCCGGCGTGGGTGGAAGTGATCTCGATGCTGGAACATCCGGGGGCCCCTGCGGCTCCTGCCGCCTGGTCGCGGGGCACGCTGGCAATCACCACGTTGCGGTCGGTGACGTCGACGCGCTGGCCGTTGACGACGACGAACAGCGCGTTGAGCGCGGCGTCCTTGCCCTTCTTCGGCGCGGTGCTCAGCACGACCCCGCCGTCGGGCGGCAGGTCGCGCACCACCGAGCAGGGCACGGTCACCGTCACGTCGACCGGCGTCAGCGAGATCAGCGGCGCCGTGACGCTGTTCAGCTGACCGTTCTGGGGCCAGTTCAGCGACGCGGTGGTCTGCACGACCGGCAGCAGCGGGGTCGCGACCGAAAGCACGAAGCCGATCAGCCCGGCGATCGTCGCGATCCACCCCGTCAGCCGCACGTCCTGGCGGGGCCCGGAACGCCGGGCCTTGTCCTCGCGGTCCGGCACGGTCGTTACACTCATGGGAGGGCTCGAATCGGTCCCTGCCGGCTCCAGCCGGGCACTGTGATCACACCCTGTTCGATAACGGCCTCCGGCGCCTGGTCGGCCGGCACCAGTCGGTAGTACTGCTCGATCGATCCCCAGTCGCGATACCAGTCGCCCCGAAGGTACGTGGCGATCGTGGAGGTACGCAGCAGCGCCTGCGTGATCAAGAACGGACCGCCCGTCTCGCTGGCCTGCCACCCGTTCGACGACGCCGCCGTCTGCTTGTGGTCGGGCAGGATGCGGTATTTCGGAAGCTCGGCGACTCCGAGGTGTTCGGTGTACGGGCGCTGGCACGGGAAATCCGCGGCCGTCGCGATGTCCATCAGCACCGGGGTCTGCGATCCGATCAGTTGTTGCAGCGTTTGCAGCACCGGCACCCGCGGCGGCGTGAACGCGAACCACTGCTCGGAGCTCAGGTTCGGGTCATAGGCGACGATGCGAGCCACGTTGGCCTCCGGCGGCGCCCAGGCCAGCGGGAATCGCAGATTGCGCCACGCCGGCTGCGGCCCGATGTCGATGGGCTGCACCTCCGCGAGCGGTTGGGTGCTGCCGTCGGGCCGGGTGACACCCCACTGCAACTTCAGCGACTGCCCGTAGGTGAAGGTGCCGTCCTCCTTGTACGACCAGATCGCGCCCGCCGCGGAGACCACGACCAGCGGCCGGTCCCCGGTGCGGGGTGGCAGCTGGTACCACGCCGAGGTCGCGGTGGCGGCCAGCGAGTTCTCGCCGTAGCTGCCCATCACCGGGGTGCGGGCCGGGTCGAGCCCGAAGGGCAGCGCCGCGTGCGACCCGTTGACCCCGGCCGGTCCCCTCCCGCCGGCGGTGCCGGCGGAGTCACTCATGGCGGCATTGGGCTTGTTGGGGGACGCGTCGGAATTCACCACGCCGGGTTTGGTCACCACCGGGTCGGACCTCAGGTCGGCGCCCACCCCGTCGGGCTTGAAGCCGACGGGGTTGATCCCCCCGAGCGGGCCCGCCGGCCCGAACTGCTGCCCGGGGACCGGCTGCAGCAGCCCCGCGTTGGGGTCCGGCTCGGTCAACACGTCATCGCCCATGGCGCAGCTGCTGGGTGAAAGCCCCGAGGCAAGCGCCGCCAGGTTGGCCTTGCCGGTGGTGTACAGCGGGTAGCGGAAGACGGCGCCCTTGGCCAGCGAACCCACCTCGCCCAGCACCATGATCGTCGCCACGACGAGCAGCGGGGTGGAGGCGAGCACGCGGTTGCGCCGGCTGTCCTTGACCTCGGTGTGGCCGGCGTAGTCCATCCGGAAGTGGTACCAGGCGGCCAGGAGCCCGGTGAGGATCGACAGGGCCAGGAACATCGTCGTCACCGGGTGGCTGGCGATGACGGGCTGGATGTCGTACCACGGCACCCCATAGTTGTTCACCCCGAACCAGCCGTTGATCCCGGACGTCGCCCACGCCAGGACGAACAGCAGCGCCGTAACGTACAACGTCAGATTGCGGCGGCTGTGCAGGCCGATGCGCGCGAAGGCGAACGCCATGACCGCGCCGAGGGCGCCCGCGACGCCGGCGAACGCGCCGAACTGCACGGCCCACTTGGTGGGGGTGAAATTCAGCAGCAGCAGCCCGACGGCCGTGGTGCCGATCAGCCGCCACGTCGGGCCGCTCGCCAGGCCGGCGACCCGGCCGCGGCGCAGCAGCACCACGAGCGCCCCGAACAGGCACAGCAGCATGATCAGCACCGCGAATCGCCGCGCCATCGATCCCTCGGCGTTGCTCTCCACGGTGAGGAAGTAGTAGCGCAGGAAGTCCTGGTACCACGCTATCGTCGGGCCGACCTTGTATTTGATGCGCGCCGACTCGGCGACCGTCGCCAGCGTCTGGCTGCGGAACACGACCACGGTGATCAGGGACAGCGCGGCCGCGAGCACCGCCAGCGGGACAAGCAGGCCATCGGTGTCGCGGCGCCGGCGGATGGTGCGTGCGATGGCGCGGGCCCCCGTCAACAGCGCGGCCACCGCGATCAATCCCTGGGGCGCGAGCGTCGCGGTGAGCGTCGCGACCACGATCGCCACGGCGGCGGACGCCAGCCGGCCCAGCGCGATCGCGCGTTCCACGAGCGCCCAGGTCGCCAGCACGCCGAGGGCGATCAGCGGCTCGGGCCGCAGGCCGTTGTTGAACGGCAGCCAGGCCGCCAGGAACACCGCACCGGCCGTCAGGATGGCCACCCTGTTGGCGCCGAGGCCGCCGCGGCCGGGCCCCAGCCGCCGCAGCGCCCAGTGGCTGAGGATCAGCCAGCAGCCGATGCCGGCCAGCGTGGCGGGTAGCCGCATCCACACGCCGTCGGTGCTCACGGTCGCCAGCTTGGACAGCACGCCGAGGTACCAGTCGAACGGCGCGTCCGTCGTGCCGAAGTAGCGGTAGGCGTCGACGATGTAGCCGGCCTTGGGCGCGATCCGCGCGATGGTCAGGTTGTATCCGTCGTCCGACGAGGTGGCGCCGATGACGTGCCAGACCAGCAGCGTCGCGATCACGGCGGCGTCGGCCAGCCAGGTCGCGATCCCGACGCGCCGGTGTCCACCGGTGCGATACCGCGAGAGCCAGGCGATGGGGGCCCGCCAGTTGATCAGCGTGTCGATGCCGCGACTGCGCCGGTCCAAGGCGGCCAGCGCGATGATCGCCGTGAGGACCGACAGCGCGCCCGCGACCATCACCAGCTTTTTGAGCATTGTCGGTGCCGTGATGAACCGGGTGTCGATGTCCACGCGGGCGGACAGGCCGGGCTGGGCCGGCACCTTCAGGTCGGTGAAGATGCCGCCCACCTGAGGTTTCTTCTCCGGCGAGAGGTGACCGGCGGCCCCCGGGATGCCCACGAAGTCGGCGCCCACCCCACCGGCGTCGGCCCAGGCGTGCAGCACGCTGCAGGCCCCCGCCGCGACCGCCGGGCGCTGGGCCACGGCGGCGACGGAGTCCCGGAACGCGACGACGACCACGTCCTTGTCGGCCCGCACGAACAGGCCGTTCTTGCCGGTGTCCACCCCGCCGGCCGGCAGGGTCGAGACCACCAGGCCGCCGTCCGGCGGCAGCGTGGCCATGGCCGAGCACGGGATGGAGATGTCGAGCGCGCGGGGCGCACCGGACACCAGCGGCGCGGTGACCTGGGTGACGTTGCCGTCGCTCGTGCCCTGCGGCCACAGCACGGTGGCCGTCGTCTGCCGGACCGGAAGCAGCGGGACGATCACGCACAGCGCCAGGCCCGCCAGGCCCGCGACGGCGGCGACCAACCGGGGAATCCGTTGCGATCGCTCTTTTCCGTCGTGGGGCACGAGGCTCGATGGTAAGGGAAGGGGCTTAGCGCGGTGAGGACGCAGGGCCGCGAAGCGGGCTGCGGGCGCGAAATGGCGGCAAGGGGCCGAATCACCGCGCCGCCAGCGTGAAAGCGCCCCTCGGCGCGCCGGATGCGGTCAAAATGAGGAGCGCAGGCCGGCGAAGGCGGCCCCGACTTCTAGGTGGCAGGCGCGATGACCACTGGTCTCGGGTTCGGGGTGCTGGGTCCCTTGCTGATGACCAGCCACGGCGTCCGGGTGCCCGTGGGTCCGCCGAAACAGCGGGCGGTGCTGGCCATGCTGTTGATCAATCGCAACCGACCGGTGTCCGTCGAGGCCCTGATCGACGGGGTATGGGATGAGGATCCGGTGCCGGCGGCGCGGACCAGCATCCAGGCACACATCTCCAATCTGCGCCGGCTGTTGCGTTCCGTCGGCGCCGATGCCAATCGGATGCTGGCGAGCGCGCCGCCGGGCTACCAGCTCAGCGTCGCCGACCCCGACTGCGACGTGGGGCGGTTCATGACGGCCAAGGCCGCCGGCGTCAAGGCGGCGGCCGCGGGCCAGTTGGGCGACGCCGGCGACCACTTCTCTTTTGCGCTTGCGGAATGGCGCGGCCTGGTGCTCGAGGACCTGCGCGACTTCGCGTTCGTCGACGCCTACGCCGCGGCGCTGACCGAGGAGAAGGTGGCGACGCACATCGCCCGCGCCGAGGCGGAGATCGCCTGCGGCCGCGCCGGTTCGGTGATCGCCGAGCTCGAGGCCCTCGCCGCCGAGCACCCCTACCGCGAACCGCTGTGGGCTCAGCTGATCACCGCCTACTACGTCACCGAGCGGCAGTCCGACGCGCTGGGCGCCTACCGGCGGCTCAAGACGGCCCTGGCCGACGGGCTGGGCATCGACCCCGGCCGCACGGTGAGCGCGCTGCACGAGCGCATCCTGCGCCAGGAGCCGTTGGGCACCAAGCTGGCCGCCCTGACCACCCACAAGCGCGACGCCTATCGGGGCGGGGAAGCGGCGCCGTCGCCGGGGTCAGCGGTCGCGCGGCTGCGTGACCAGAACGGCCGGGAGTACCGGCTGAGCGGCGCGACGACCCGGATCGGGCGTTTCACCGACAACGACATCGTCCTCGACGACGCCGACGTGAGCCGGCACCACGCCGTGATCGCCGACACCGGAACCGGATTCGTGATCACCGACCTGCGCTCGACCAACGGCGTCGAAGTGCAGGGCCGGCGCATCCACGGCAGCGCCGCCGTGGCCGACGGCGACCACATCCGCATCGGCAACCAGCAGCTCAGGCTCGAAATCGAGCCGAGCTGAGGCTATTTCAGGTCTTGCGCAGCGGCGCCGGATTCCAGAGACCGCTGCGCGTCGTCGTCCCGAGCTGAAGCTGGGCGGGCTGGGCGCTGGGGTAGTAGGGCGTCAGCCGCTGCAGGCCACCCCAGTCCCGCGACCAGTCGTCCTTCAGATAGGTCGCCACCGTCGTCGCCTTGACCAGCAGTTCGGTGACGCCCAGCGGCCCGCCGCCGTTGTTGTCCATCACCGGGGAGTTCGCCTCCGCGCCAAACCGGTCGGGCAGGATGCGCCACTTCGGGGTCTCGTCGACGCCGTTCTGATGGCCGAACGGCCGCTGGCAGGGGAACGCCAGCCCGACCAGCCAGTCCAGGAACACCGGGTCCGACGAACCCACCACGTCCTGCAGGGTGCGTAACTGGGGGATCCGGGGCGGCGTCAGCGCGATCCAGTGCTGCGGTGCCAAATCCTCGTCGTCGGCGAGCAGCCGGACCTGGGTGGCGTCGGCGGGAATCAGCGATAGCGGCAACCGCAGGTTGCGCCAGGCCGGTGACGCCCCAACATCGAAGAACTGGAACGACCCGCCGGGGTGTCCGGCGGCCGCCTCATCGTCGGTGGCCCATTGCAACTGGACTTCCCGGGGGTCGAAGCGGCCCGCGGCGCTCACCACCAGCAGCGGGCCGGCCTTGTCCCGTGGCGGGAGCCGGTACCAGCCGGACCGCAGCCGCGCGGGCAGCTGGATGCCGGCCTGCCAGCTGCCCAGCACCGGCGTGCGGGCCGGGTCCAGGTTGTAGGGCAGTTGGGCGCGGGAACCGTTGAGTCCCGGCGCCGGATTGGTGCCGCCCTCGGTGCCCGCCTCGCTGTTGGTGATCAACCCGTCGTCGCCGACGAAGCTGCGGTCGCCCGGGCGCTCCATCACCGGGTCGGCGCGGACGTCCGCCGGAATCCCGTTGGGCGTGAACGCTTCCGACAACCCAGCGCCCAGCGCCTCGGCGGCCGGCCCGGTCGCCGGCGCGAGCATGCCGGCGTTGGGGTCCTGCTCCACCATGACGTCTTCGGCCAGACCGCATGTCCTTCCGGTGAGCGCCTCCAGGTTCGACCGGCCCACCGACCACGCCGGATACTGCTCGGTCATCGCCAGGGTCAGCGACAGAACCTCGAAGATCACCAGTGCCCATGCGGCGATCGCCAGGGGAGACTGGATGATTCGCGCCACCCGCGCCCCTCGCGGGGTGCTCGGGGGGCTGTTGTCGGTGGCGACGAAGTGGAACCAGGCGGCCAGCAGCAGCACCAACAGCGTCAGGCCGAGCAGCATGGTCGCGAAGCCGTAATGCCACTGTGGGAACGTATTCGACCACGGCACACCGAAATTGGAGACATACCACCAGCCGTTGACACTGGCGAACGACAACGCCATGAGGAACAGCACCGCGGCGGCGAAGACGGTGCGGTTGCGGCGCGAGCGCATGGCCCCTGCGGTGACCGCGACCGCGGCCAGCGCACCCAGGGACCCGGCCAGGCCGGCGAACACGCCGAAGTGGTGCGTCCACTTGGTGGGGGTGAACATCATCGCCAGGAACGAGATGATCGTGATGCCGACGATCCGCCGGCTCGGTCCGGTCGCCGTGCCCGGAATGCGGCCCTTGCGCAGCGACATCGCCACCGTGATGCCCAGCGCAATCAGCAGCGCCAGCACTGCGAAGCGTCGCGCGACCGACCCGTCGGGGCTGGCCATGAACAGCCGTTCGTAGCGGATGTGCTCGTCGAACCAGCTCAGGCTCGGGCCGACGGCCCGCTTGAGGGCGGTGGCCTGCAGCTCCCCGGCGAGGGTCTGGTCGCGGAAGATCAGGATGACGGTGACGGTGGCCGCGGCGAGGAGCGGCGCCAGCAGCGGAAGTGCGCCGAACTGTCTGATCCTGCGGTGCAGGATGGTCCGCAGCGGACCGATCGCCACCAGCAGTGCGCCGATCGAGGCGATGCCCGTCGGGCCGGAGAACAGGGTCAGCGCTCCGATGATGCAGGCGCCGGCCACTGGCAGCAGCCTGCTGGTGGCCACCGCGCGCTCCACCGAGCACCAGGTCAGCAGGATGCCGAGCGCGATGATCGGCTCAGGCCGCAGCCCGTTGTCCAGCGGCAGCCAGACGGCCAGGAACATGCCCGCGGCGGTCCAGGCGGCGGCCCGGTTTGTCTTGACGGCGTGGCCGAGCCGGGGGATGACCTCGCGGCTGATCACCCACCAGCACGTCAGCGCCATGACCAGGGTGGGCAGCCGCATCCAGATGCTGGTGGTGGTGACGTGCGCCCACAGCGCGAGCAGGTCGTAGTACCAGCCGAACGGCGCCTCCGGGGTGCCGAACCATCGGTAGTAGTTGGCCATGTAGCCGGCGTGCTCGGACACCCGGGCCATGGTGAGGATGTAGCCGTCGTCGGAGGTGTTGGCGCCGACGAAGTGCCACCACCCGAGCACGGCGATCACCAGGGCGTCCAGCGCGCCAACCGACCACCAGCGCGGTGGCAGGAAGCGCCGGTGCCGGATGCCGTCGGCGCGGTCGAGGACGTGCAGCGCGACCAGGGCGGCGGCGGTCAGCACCACTCCGAGGATCATCGCCGCCATCTTCAGCGGGGTGGGGCTGCTGCTGTAGCGGGTGTCGACGGTCGCCGAGAAGCTCAGGCCCGGCGGCGCGGGTCCGCTCAGGTCGGTGAACACACCGACGATCTGTGGCCGGAAGTCGTAGCCGCTCTTCTCACCGCGCAGCGGCGCGCCGGGGTGCTCGGCGTTGGGCCCCTGAGTCAGGCCGACGAATTCGGCGGTGACGCGGTCGGCGTGCGCGGTGAACGTGAGTCGCTGGCAGGCCGGGCTGAGCACCTGGCTCATCGGGGCGGTCACCACCGGCACATTGCGCACCACCAGCACCAGGTCGTCGTTGGCGCGCAGGATCAGCAGGCCACGGTCGACGGCCTTCGGGGCCTGCTTGGGCACCGTCGAGAGCAGGACCGTCCTGCCGCCGTTCTGCGGGCCGGACAGCCCGGCGGCGGCCTGGCACGGCACGGTGATGTTCAAATCGGTTGCCACATAGCTGATCAGCGGAGCATCGACGCTGCCGAAGATGCCGCTTTGCGGCCAGTTGAGCTTGGCCGTGGTCTGGTTGACGGGCAGCAGCGGGGTGGCGATCGCCAGCAGGGCCCCGAGTAGACCGGCGACGGTGGCGACCAACCGGGCGATCCGGTAATTGCCTCCCGTGTCGTTCACGGAGGTAGATGGTAGTTCTTCGGCCGTCATCGGCCCCGTTTCAGGCGATGTCTCGGTACTCATCAGCTGTCACGCCCCAGGCTTACGAATGGCCAGCATAAACGGCCCGATGCTTTGCACCGCGAAGCGCGGGTCGGCGAACAGCGCGGCCCGCAGATCGACCGTGTAGCGGCGCACGTTGGGCTGGTTGGGGTAGACGTCCTGGGCCAACCGCAGGGTGTAGTTGTTGTTCGCGCCCTGGCGCATGAGGAAGACCGTCGGCGGCGGCCACGGGCAGGCGTCGAGGGCGTGGATGAGCTGGTCGGCCGTCTTGAGCGTCGACCACTTCTCGATCTGCGCGGCCCGCAGGTCGAACTGGGCGAGCGGGTTGGCGTAGTGCGAGGTCAGCCCCTGGAACCCCCAGTAGGGGTAGTACGACAGAAAGCTGTAGTCGGCGGTCATCACCACCGTCTGGTCGCGGGGTCTGCCCGTGACGCGCACGATCGCCGAGTCGATCTCGGCGTAGAACTTCTCCGAACTCGGTGGGCGCCGGTCACCGCGCTGGCCGTGGCCGTCGGTGTCGGTGTAGGCGATGGTGAGGTCCGGCCGCAGCACGTCAGGGATGTCCTGGCTGAACGCGATCGCGGCGGCCAGGCCGGTCGCGCCGGCCACCGGGACGACCGCCGGCCCGCGTGCGGCCAGCGCCCGCGTGGCCTCCACGAAACCGAAGGCTCCGGCGGCGACCAGCAGGACGGTCAGGGTCGGCTGCAACCGGAAGGACAACAGGGTGGTGCGCGCCAGCGTGGTCAGCATCGACAGCAGCGACCACAGGTAGACGGCCAGCACGCCGACGGCCAGGGCGCCCGCCCGCGCCGACGATCCGGCGCGGATCACCAGCCACAGGGCGCCGATCAGGCAGACCGCGCCGAGCAGCGAGAACTGCAGCATGGGAAAGGTCAGCACGGCGCCGTCGGCGGGCAGGTAGTGAAACGCGCTGCCGCTGTTGCTGACCGGGTGGCCGGCCGCCCGCAGGATGAACGGCAGCCAGGTGGTGCTCGCGATCGCCGCCGCGATGACGGCGATGACGGCCAGCCGGCGCAGCGGGTCGAGCGCGCCGGCGAAGCCGCTTCGGCGCCACCGCGTCCCGGCCAGCAGAAGGGTCATCAGCACGACCGTGAACGCGCTGAAGGCGACCAGCAGCGAGTACCAGGTGGCCGCCCATCCCAGGAAGAGACCGGCGGCCACGACGGCAGCCCACCCGCCTCTTGCGTCCGGCCTCGCCGTCGCGACTGCGAAGCTACTTTCGCGCTCCGCCTCGAGTGTGCTGTTAACTTCGCGCTCGGTTGCCCCGCCAGCCGGGCACTCGGTCTTGGGCGCCCCGCCAGCCGGGCGTTCGCCGCCGCGCAAGCCCGACCACGTCAACACCAGCACCGGCGGCAACAACACCGTGATCATCGCCGCGTACGGCTCGGGCGAGCCGTAGGCCAGCGTCGCCGCCGCGGTCGCCGTCGTGACGATCAGCGCGTACTCGAAGCGGATCATCCGCCACCACAGCACCAGCGCGACCGCCACCCCGATCGCGATCGACGTGATGGCCCAGGGCTTGTAGACCTCCCAGGCCGGCATCCCGGTCAGGGCGGCGACCCGGCCACCGATCCAGAACCAGCCGGGCGGGTAGAAGGGCGGCAGCCCGAGGTAGGTCATGTCGCGCAGCGCGGGGCTGTCGGCCAGTCGGGTGAGGTATTCCGTGCGGAACTGCTGGTCGACGGAGATGCCGAACAGGTACAGCTTGGTGGCCCCCAGGGGCATGCCCAGCGTCACGACGGTAAACGCCGACACGAACACCAGCCCGGCCAGCCGGGCGGGCCAGCGGAGGCGGGCCGAGCGCCACGCCCACCCCGCGGCGACCAGCCCGGCCAGGCAGGCCACCTGGCCGACGGTGGTCAGCGCGTGCAGTTGGTTTGACGACGGGTACGCCGGCCACTGCACGCGAGCGATGGCGATCAGTGACACCACCGCGACGACGACGGACACCGCGACCGCGAGCACCATCTGGCCGAGGGTGGCCAGCGCGTTGCGCATGTTCAGATTGGCAGCCTGCGGAAGACGCTCCGCGGGACGTGCCGCAACACCATCATCACGTAGCGGAATGCTGCCGGTGCCCAAACCAATTCCTTACCTTTAGCGGCGGCGGTCACCGCGAGGTTGGCGACGTACTCCTTGTCGACGGTCAGTGGGGCTTCCTTGACGTGGGCGCTCATTCGGGTCCGCACCTGGCCGGGCCGGATCACCAGCACGCGAACGCCGCACTCGCGCAACGCCTCCGCCAACCCGAGGTAGAAGCCGTCCAAGCCAGCCTTGGTGGAGCCGTAGACGAAGTTGGACCGTCGCACTCGCTCGCCGGCTACGGTGCTCATCGCGATGATCTGCCCGAATCCCTGGGCCCGCATCTTCTCGCCCAGCAGTACACCCACCGAAACCGCGGCGGTGTAATTGATTTCGGCGGCCAGCACCGCCTTTCGCTGGTTCTGCCAGAGTTCTTCGGCGTCGCCGAGGATGCCGAACGCAACGATGGCGACGTCGACGTCACCGCCCTCGAAGGCCTCGTCGATCATCTTCGGGTGGCTGTCGGGATCGGTGGCTTCGAAGTCGATCAGCTGCACCGACCGCGCGCCCGCGGCCTTCATCTGGGCCACGGCCGCGTCACGGCCCGGGTCGCCGGGCATGGCGGCCAGCACGATCCGGGCCCGCGCGTTCTGCAGATATCGCTCGCAGATGGCGAGTCCGATCTCGGAGGTGCCGCCGAGCAGCAGGATGGTTTGCGGGTTTCCCACGGCATCTAGAACCATTGGTGCACCATTCAGAGCAACTCCAAGCGTCGGGCCATGTCGGAGGCGAACACTCGCATCGGATCTACCTTGCGGCGCAGCGCGATCCATTCGTCGATGCGCGGGTACATGGCGTGGAAGGTGTCGGCGCTCACTCGGGAATCCTTGGCGGTGTAGACCCGCCCACCGAACTCGAGCACCCGGCGGTCGAGTTCGTTGAGGAACTCGTTGAGCCCCGCCTTGATCGGGAAGTCGACACACACGTTCCAGCCCGGGATCGGAAAGCTCAGCGGAGCCTGGTTGCCCGGACCGAAGAGCTTGAACACGTTAAGGAACGAGTAATGCCCGGACCTCTGGATGTCGCGGATAATGCCTTTGAACTCCTCGACGGCGGTGGTCGGCACCACAAACTGGTACTGGCCGAAGCCCGACTGGCCGTAGGCGCGGTTCCACTCGCCGAACATGTCCAGCGGGTGATAGAACTGCGTCAGGTTCTGCACCTTGCCGCGGTAGGTGCCAGACTTGCGGTACCACAGCTCGCCGATCGGCGCGAACGTGTACTTGTTCGCCAGGCCGTTCGGAACAATGTCGGGGATCGTAAGAAGTTGGGGCGCATCGAATTTCAGCGGATCGCGCTGAAGCTTCTTGGGTAGCTGATCGAGCCGGGCCAGCGAGCCGCGCGATATCGCCGCGCGGCCCAGCTTCGGGGGCGCGCTGATCGCGTCGAACCAGGCGGAGGAGTACGTGTAGTTCGCCTCACTGCCGTCGCTGTGGAAGGCGATGGTTTCGTCGAGGCTGGCCGTAACGTCGCCGTCGGCGATGAAATACGCCGTCTCCGTGGGCGTCATCCCGATGGTCGCCCGCAGGATGATGCCGGTCAGGCCGTTGCCGCCGACCGTGGCCCAGAAGAGCTCGGACCCTTCGCCGGTGGGTGACAGGTGGTGCACGTGCCCGTCCGCGGTGAGCAGGTCCATGCTGCGCACGTGGTTGCCGAAGCTGCCCGCGCTGTGGTGGTTCTTGCCGTGGATGTCGCACGCGATGGCGCCGCCGATGGTGACCTGACGGGTGCCCGGCAGCACCGGGACCCACAGGCCGAACGGGAGCGCGGCCTTCATCAACTGGTCGAGGTTCACGCCCGCGTCCAGGTCGGCCAGCTTGGTGTCGGCGTTGATGGAGTGGATCGTGTTCAGCGCGTTCATGTCGATGACCAGGCCGCCACCGTTCTGCGCGTTGTCGCCGTAGGATCGGCCCAGCCCGCGCGCGATCACGCCCCGGCCGCCCGCGTCGGCGGCCCTGGTCACGGCCTTCGCGATGACCTCGGGGTCGGGGGTGCGCAGCACGTCGGACACCGACGGGGCGGTGCGGCCCCACCCGGTCAGCCGGGTGAGGGTGGTGTGCTCGGGGGTGCTCGACATCGTCAAAGAGGGTACCGCCTGCGGACGGCGGGTCAGCGCATGCGGAAGATCACGGCTCGCTGGACGATGAAGTTGATGACGGTCGCGGTGCCCTGGGCGACCACGAACGCGACCGGGATGGCCCACGTCCGGTAGTGCAAAAGCGCAAGGCAGAAGTGGTTCAGGCCGACCTGCACGGCGAAGGTGACGGCGTAAAGGCCCATTACGGCGGCGAACCGGGAGGTGCTCGGCGGCGCCTGGAACGTCCATCGACGGTTGATCAGGTAGGCGGTGATGGTGCCGACGACGACGCTGATGAATTTGGACAGGTCGACTTGCAGGCCCACCGCCTTATAGAGGCTGACGTAGACGCTGAAGTCGACGATCGCGGCCAGGCCGCCGGTGACGACGAAGCGCCACACCTGCGTCGTCAGGCTCAGCGGTGCGCCCAGGGTCGGGTTGTGCGGCGCGGGGTCGGGCGGCGAGGCAACCATTGGGGGGAGTCTATCGGGCCGCGGACGCCCCACGGGCCGCTAGCCGGGGCGTTTGATCGCGATCAACTCGACCCGGTTCTCGCCCTGAGGCGTCGAGTAAATCACCGTGTCGCCCGGCTGATGCCCGGCGAGCGCTTGCCCCAGGGGGCTGCGAGCGGTCAGCGCCTCGCCCTCCCGGCCGGCGGCGGCCTCTTCGACGATCGAGATCACCTGCATCGTGACGACCTCACCGTCGGGGAACCGCAGCGTCACCTCGGTGCCGCCGGGCAGCGACGTCGACTCCTCGGGTGAGGGGCCCTCGCGCAGCCGATGGTCGAGTTCGTTGATCCGGTCGGCGAGGACGACCAGTTCGTCGGCCCGCTGGATGGCCTCCGCCGCGTCGCCGTGGTCGCCGACCATGCCGCGGTCGTTCTTGACCTCAAGCTCCAGGCGAGCGCGCCGCTGCCTCAACCGCTCCAGCTCCGCGGAGAGGTTGGCGCGCGCCGCATCGGCCGCTGATTCGACTTCGTCGCTCACGTCGCTCGACCTTTCGCCCGGTTTGCCCGAATGGCGTATCAGTGTGACACCGCCACGAGGTGCCCGCCATCCTATTCGTCGAGCCGGGTGGGCACCGGTATCCGTGCCAGGTCCTCGGCGACGAAAGTGTCGCCGCCGAAGGCCGCGGCGGCCTCGTCGTGGAAACGCCGGCTGTCGGTGTAGCGCTGGGAGAAGTGGGTCAGCACGAGCCGGCGCACCCCGCACTTGGCCGCCACCCCTGCCGCCTGGCGGGCGGTCAGGTGCCCATACCGAGTCGCCAGGTCCGCGTCCTCGTCGAGGAACGTCGCCTCGATCACCAACATGTCGGCGCCGTCGGCGAGGGCGTAGACGGCGTCGCACAACCGGGTGTCCATGACGAAGGCGAACCGCTGCCCGCGGCGGGTCGCCGTCACCTCCGAAAGGCTGACGGTCCGCCCGTCGGCCTCGATCGACCCCGACCGCTGCAGTTCGCCGACGGCGGGGCCGGCGACGCCGTGCCTGGCCAGCAACTCGGGCACGAAGCGGCGCCCGTCCGGCTCGATCAGCCGGTAGCCGATGGCGTCGACGGAATGGTCGAGCGTGCGGGCCTCCAGCATGCCGAAAGCGCCCGACGCGACGCGTCCGTCCGCGGCGACGGGGTGCTCCGGCACGTCGGCCATATCGTAGAAGATGCTGGCATGGCGCAGCCGGGCGAAGAACTCCCGGCCCGACGCCGGAAAGTAGGCGGGCACCGGGCGCGGCACCCCGTCCAGCGACAATCGCTGCACGATGCCGGGCACCCCCAGGCAGTGGTCGCCATGGAAGTGGGTGAGGCAGAGCCGGGTTATGGCGCTCACCGACGTGCCGGCCAGCAGCAGCTGCCGCTGCGTGCCCTCACCCGGATCGAACAGCAGACCCTCGTCGTCCCAGCGCAGCAGGTAGCCGTTGTGGCTGCGGCGTCGGGTGGGCACCTGGCTGGAGGTGCCGAGCACGATCAGCTCGCGGGGCGACACCCTCAGCGGGTCGGGTGGCCGGAGTCTGAATTCGTGTGGACCGGCGCCGCGTCCTCGTCGTCGTAATAGTCGGAGCCGCCGCCGCGCAACGCGTCGAAGATGGCCTTGCCCTGGGACACCAGGCCGGTGGCCACCTCGCTGAGTCCCTCGGCGCCGTTGAGCACGGTGAGGTTGGCGTTCGACAGCCCGAGCGCCGCCTTCTCCACGATCTGCGGCAGCTGGTCGATGAGCATCTTGTCCAGCGCGACCCGGTTGTGCGAGGCCGCGGCTTCGGCCTGGATCTTCATCTTCTCCGCGTCGGCGACGGCCATGATGCGGACACGTTCGGCCTCGGCTTCCGCGGGTTTGATCACCTCGGCGACCAGCTCCTGCTGGCGCAGCTCGGCGGCACGCTCGGCAAGCTCGGTCTTCATCTCGAGCACCTCGCGCTGGGATTGGGCCTCGGCCAGCGGGCCGGCCTGGGCTGCCAGCGCCTGGGCCTTGTCCACCTCGGCCTTGTACTGCGCCTTGACGATCGCGGTCTGACGCGCGAATTCGGCCTGCTTGCGCTGCGACTCCTGTTCGGCTTCCGCCGCGGCCTGGTTCGCCTGGGCCTGCGCGATCTGGGCCATCTGCTGGATCGCCGCGTTGTGGGGGGCCGACATTGCGTCGATGTAGCCGAGCCCGTCGTCGTCGATGGACTGGATCTGCAGGGCATCGACGGTCAGGCCGATTCGGGCCATCTCCTCCTTGGAACCGTCGAGCACCTCGGTCGCCAGTTTCTGCCGCTCCCGGATGATCTCCTCGACGGTCATCGAGCCGATGATCGAGCGCAAATGACCCGCGAAGATCCGCCCGGTCAGCACCGACATCTGGTCCTGCTCGGACAGAAACCGTTGTGCCGCACTGATAATGCTCTCGGTGTCGTTGCCGACCTTGAAGGCGATCACCGCGCGGACGTTGAGGGTGATGCCCTGCTGGGTTACGCACTTCTCGGCGACCTCGGCCTCGCACATGGACAGCGTGAGGAACCGAACCTTGCGGAAGAACGGCATGATGAAGGCGCCGTGGCCGGTCACGACGCGGAACGGGGCGTTGCTCTTGGTTCTGGCACCGGCGATGAGCATCGCCTCGTCGGGGGCGGGAACCTTGTAACCGAGCATCTTCGACTCCTTAATGGGTTTCGCTGTTGTATCCCAAGACTTTTCGGCCGGCAAATCACCCCGGGGTGAGGTGGTGCTGCCATGGCTCGACGACCACGGCGCGAGCGCCTCGGACGCCCACCACCAGAACGGAAGAACCCTTGGGTAACGGCTCGTCGGACCAGGCCAGGAAGGCCTCCTTGGATCCGCGCACGGTCACCAGCACTTCCCCCGCGCCGCGGTCACCGCGGGTCGCCACGGTCAGCGTCCCGACGCAGCCGACGGCCGAGGCATCGCTCACGCTCGCATACTCCTCCTTCGAAGGGCCGCGCGCACGTCCCGGGTTCTAGTGAACTGCGACTACGGCCGGTGGGCGGGGCTGGCCCGTCCGAGCCCGGGAGCCGACGCGGATGCCCGATCGTCGAGTTGTTGCGTGAATAAGCGCAATTGCGCAGCAACAACCCGACGCTCGGCGGGGACCTACACCCAGTATGCGACGCGAGCGCGGTACTGCCGCATGGCGAAGGCCGCCAGCAGCCACCCGACGACGGTCAGCGCGATGACCACCACCCAGTGCCGCATCTCCTGGTGCGCGCCCAGCAACGGGGCGCGGACGATGTCGAGATAGTGCAGCAGGGGATTGAACTCGACGATGCTCGACCAGCGCCCGGCGCCCTGCTGCCGCAGGGTGTCGTCGTTCCAGATGATCGGGGTCATGAAGAACAGCAGCTGCACCACCGAGAACAGCAGCGGGCCGATGTCGCGATAGCGGGTCGCCAGAATGCCGAAACACAGTGACACCCAGATGCAATTGAGCACGATCAACCCGAGCGCCGGAAACACGGACAGGTCCGCCCACGACCACGGCTTGGGGAAGATGCATGCGATCACCACGTAGATGACGATGTTGTGCGCGAACAGGATGATCTGCCGCCACACCAATCGATACACGTGCACCGACAGCGGCGTGGGCAGCTGCTTGATCAGGCCCTCGTTGGCGACGAACACGTCGGCGCCCTCGAGGATGGCGGCGTTGATCAGGTTCCAGATGATCAGCCCGAGCGTGACGTAGGGCAGGTGCACGGATAGCTCGAGGTGAAACAGCTTGGAATACAACCCCCCCATCGCGACGGCCGTGGTGCCCGTCGCGATGGTGATCCAGAACGGCCCCAGCACAGAGCGGCGGTAGCGCTGCTTGATGTCCTGCCAGCCCAGGTGCAGCCACAGCTCGTGCCGGCGAAAGCCGTCGACCAGATCGGCGCGCGCTCGGGCCAGGGTCCTGGACTGCGCCGCGGCGTCGATGAACGTCATGATGCTCCTCCCGCCCCGGGCCTGCCGAAATGTTCGCGACGCCCCAAGCGTCGCAAACGGATCCACTCCCGCAGGCCCTTGGGATCGCGCCGGGTCACCAGGAAGAACCAGCCGAACCGCAGCCATTCCTGCGCCACCAGCTTGCGCAGCCCGGGTTGCGCCAGCAGGTAGCCGCGGTTGCGGTAGGTGAAGAACCGCTTGAAGGCGTCGTCGGGATATTGCGTGTGCATCCGGCCGCCGAGGATGGGCCGGAATTCGTCGGATCCGCAGGGGTGCAGGTACGCGGTGTCCAGGCAGGTGCCGAACGGCAGGCCGGAGCGCACCAGGCGGCGGTGCATCTCGACCTCGTCGCCGCGGATGAACAGCCGCAGGTCCGGCACACCGATCGCTTCCAGCGTCGACGCCCGGAACAGCGCCCCGTTGAACAGCGACGCGATGCCGCGCAGCAGGTCTTGCCCGTCCTCGGTGCGCAATTCGTCTGCGCGCCTGCGCCACACCAGGCCGCGGCGCAACGGGAACGCCAGCCGCCGCGGATCGTCCATGTTGCACACCATCGGCGACACCTCGGCCAGGCCGTATTTTTCGGCGCAGGCCAGCAGCGTCGCCAGCACCTCGGAATCCTGGGGGCGGCCGTCGTCGTCGGCGAGCCACACCCAGTCGGCGCCCTGTGCCAGCGCGTGCAGCATGCCAAGCGCGAAACCGCCCGCGCCGCCGAGGTTTCGCCTGGAAGCCAGGTACGTCGTCGGAATCGGCTGACCGGCAACGAGGTCCCGGACTCTGTCGCTCGAACCGTCATTGTCGACGACGATCAGGTGGTCGGGCAGACGGCTCTGCGTGCTCAGCACATCGAGGGACTTGGCCAGCTCGTCGTGGCGCCGGTGGGTGACGACGACGGCGCAGACGCTGTCACTCATCCGCGGATGCGCTTTGCGCCAGGGGCCGTTCGGTGTCCGCCGAAGCGCGGGTCTCGGCCAGCACCTCGTGCACGTGGCGGGCCGCGTCTTCGCCCTCGTAGGCGCGCACGACCTCTTCGATTCCGCCGGACATCCGGATGGCCCCGTGATCGATCCACATCGCGGTGCGGCACAGCCGGGCCAGGAATTCGTTGGAGTGGCTGGCGAAGACCAGGATTCCGGAGCGCTCCACCAGGCCCTGCAAGCGGGACTGCGCCTTCTTCAGGAAGTCGGCGTCCACCGCGCCGATGCCCTCGTCGAGCAGCAGGATCTCGGGATCGATGCTCGTGACGACGCCCATCGCGAGCCGCACCCGCATCCCCGTGCTGTAGGTGCGCAGCGGCATCGACAAGTAGTCGCCCAGCTCGGTGAACTCGGCGATCTCGTCCACCTTGGCGAGCATCTGCTTGCGGGTCTGCCCGAGGAACAGGCCGCGGATGATGATGTTCTCGTAGCCGGAGATCTCCGGGTCCATGCCGACCCCGAGGTCGAAAACGGGCGCGACGCGGCCGGTGACCTTCGCCCAGCCCCGGGTGGGCTCGTAGATGCCCGAAAGCAGGCGCAGCAGAGTGGATTTGCCGGCCCCGTTGTGACCGACGAGACCCACCCGGTCGCCGAGCTCCAGCTTCATGGTGATGTCTCGCAGCGCCTCGACGACAACCACGTTGGAGCTGGTGCGACCGATCGTGCCGCCCGCCTTGCCCAGGAAAGCCTTCTTCAGCGAACGCGACTTGGCGTCGAAGATGGGGAATTCGACCCACGCGTCGCGCGTCTCGATATGAGGACCCGACACCGTCAACTACTCATGTCTGCTTACAGGTACTGCCCATGACCGTGCGCGCCCTGGCCCGGTTTGCCCATTCCGGGGGGCAGCGCGCCCTGGCGCATCTGCTCGAGTTGGGCCCGCGCGGCCATCTGCTGGGCGAACAGCGCCGTCTGGATGCCGTGGAACAGGCCTTCCAGCCACCCGACGAGCTGCGCCTGGGCGATGCGCAGCTCCGCGTCCGACGGCGCGGAACCCTCGTCGAACGGCAGGGTCAGCCGTTCGAGTTCCTCGCGCAGTTCCGGCGCCAGGCCGTCTTCCAGCTCGCGAATGCTGGTCGCGTGGATCTCGCGCAGCCGGTTGCGGCTGGCCTCGTCGAGCGGTGCGGCGCGCACTTCCTCGAGCAGTTGCTTGATCATGGTGCCGATGCGCATGACCTTCGCCGGTTGTTCCACCAAGTCGGTCAGCGAGCGTTCGTCGGAGTCGTCGTCGGCCGCGGTTATCATCCGCGGGTCGAGGCCGCCGATGATCTCGACGCCGTCGTCACCGTCAGCCTGGTCGCTGATGCTCACTTCATCACCATCCTGTTGTGGTCCTAGGGGTGGGTCGCCGGGACGTCCGAGTGCCACTCGTAGATCCGGGCCCCACCGTTGTCGTAGATCAGCGCCCACGACTTCGATTTATCCAGTGACATTAGTCCGTCCGGCGTGGCGAATCCCCGGACGTTCGGCGCACTGGTGAGGATGTACCGGATATTCAGGGCTTTGATCGCCTCCACCACTTTCGGGTCGGAATCACCCTTGCGGGCCGAGGTCCAGAAGATATAGCGGTAGTAGCCGGGCCCGGTTTGCTGTGGAAAGTCGTAGTGCGTCCACAGCGGGTGCAGGTCGGCCACGGAGTACATCCAGGCGGTGCCGTCGATGTTGGAGTCGCCGATCACGGTGTCGCGCGCACCCGGCAGCTTGGCCAGATACGCCATAGCCATCAGGTCGCGCTGGTCGATCATGACCTGGTCGTACTTGTCGCCGAACAGCACGATGTGTCGATAGAGGTAGTGCCGCGCCGTGAGCGCCGTGGTCAGCACCAGCGCCGCGGCCGTGGTCGCGGTCCACACCGGCGGCGGCAACGGCTTTCGCCGGTCGCTGAGCCGCCGCAAACCGGCCACCGCCGCCACGACCGCGGCGTACATCGCCACGGCCGCCATCGGTGTCAGCACCATCGTCACCACTGCGGTCAGGCGCCGCGGGTCGTTGTAGAAGAACTGGCTGAACTCCTCGATCGCGCGGCCGACCGGATTGCGGAACGGCGCCCCGGAGTAGATGGTCGCCACCGTCAACACCAGCCAGACCGCCGCCGGCCACCAAATGCGCTTGTACAACAGCAGCGCCATCCCGGCGTACGACAACACCACGAGGCCGTACTGAATCGGGAAGTCGTTGAGGTGGCGGGTGTGCAGCAGCAGCGCGTCGATCACGCCCTGCTTCGCGCTCTTGAAGCTGGGAAACGCGTGCCCGGCGATGATGTCGGCCTGCCGCAGCACGCCGAGGAACTGCGGGGCCAGGATCGCCCCCGTCGGCACCGCCACGGCGGCCAGGACGGCCGCGTCGGCGACGCGGCCGCGCACTGGGTGCCAGAGTGCGTCGAGCAGCCACCACGCCAGCAGGAAGAGGATGACGATGAACCCGCCGGTGAGGTGCACCGACAGGACACCCACCAGCGCCAGCACGGCCGCCGGAACGCGGTCACGGTGCCGCAGCGTCGAGGCGATCAGGACGAACGTCGGGATGGCGACGCCGTAGGCGGCCAGGTTGGGCATCGCCGCGACGCCGAACTCCACGTAGGGCACCGAGGTGAACGACGCCGACAGCGCCGCGGCGGTGGCCGACGCGCCCGCCGCTCGCCATTGGGCGCTGACCGGCCGCACCAGGAACCAGGTGAGCGTTGCCGCGCTGGACGGAAACAGCCAGACCGACGCGGCCAGCGAAGTGAGGGTGTAGCCCGTGGTGGGCGCCGCGCCTGTCAGCTGGCAGTACACCGCGGTGACGGCGTGGAACACCGACGGGTAGTACAGCGGCTGGTGCGTCTCGACGTTGCGCAGCTCGCCCATGTGGGTCGATGAGGCCTGCCCCGTGTCGAGGATGTAGCGGACCTCGTTGGCGTGCCACACGGCGTCCCAGGTGCTCGGCACGGTCTGCCAGTGCGTGAGCCCCCGGTAGCCGGCCCACATGATCAGTGCGGCGCCCAGCAGCACACCGGTGGCCACAGCGATCGCCGGCCAGCGGCCGATCCCGAGCGCTTCCGCCTCCGTGTCGCGGTAGCGTGCCAGCACCAGCTGCAAACCCGTCATCGCGATGCACACGACGGCGAGCGCGGCGAGCGCCGTCCAACCGTTCCACGGAATCCCGAGTGCACCGTAGGGAATGATCGCCAGCGCCACCACGCCATAGGTCAGCGCGGGACCGACGGCGACCGCGACGGGCCAGGTCAGCTGACTGATTCGCGCGACGGTCGTTCCCGGTGCCATCAGCAGAAACAATGCGATCAGCGTTCCGAACCAGAGGCCCACTCGACTAGTATGGCTGGCCGGGTGTCCTGGCTCGGGAGGCCGCATCTGGCTGGAACGCCGGTGGCACCCGCTACCCGTCGCAATTTCGCGCAAAATGCGGAAGCTCTAAGGTGGCTGGCATGGCTTACGACGTCGCCCGGGTGCGTGGACTGCATCCGTCGCTGGGTGACGGGTGGGTTCACTTCGATGCACCGGCCGGGATGCTCATCCCCGATTCGGTCGCGACCACGGTGTCGACGGCTTTCCGCAGATCCGGCCCCAGCACGGTGGGCGCGCATCCGTCGGCCCAACGCAGCGCCGCCGTCCTGGACGCGGCGCGTGCCGCGGTGGCCGACCTTTTCAACGCCGAGCCGGAGGGTGTGGTGCTGGGGGCCGACCGGTCGATCCTGTTGTCATCGCTGGCCGAGGCGTCGTCCTCGCGGGCGGGGCTGGGTTACGAGGTGGTGGTCAGCCGGCTGGACGACGAGGCCAACATCGCCCCCTGGTTGCGGGCCGCCCATCGCTACGGAGCCAAGGTGAAGTGGGCCGAGATCGACATCGAGACGGGCGAGCTGCCGACGTGGCAGTGGGAGAGCCTGATCGGTAAGTCGACCAGGCTGGTCGCCGTGGGTTCCGGCTCCGCGACCCTGGGCACGGTCACCGATCTGCGCGCGATGACCAAGCTCGTGCACGACGTCGGGGGGCTCGTGGTGGTGGACCATTCCGCCGCCGCGCCGTACCGCCTGCTCGACGTCAAGGAGACCGACGCCGACGTGGTGGCGGTGAACGCCCAGGCGTGGGGTGGCCCGCCGATCGGCGCGATCGTGTTCCGCGACCCGAGCCTGCTCAACTCGTTCAGCTCGATCTCGACGGACCCCCACGCCACCGGCCCGGCGCGGCTCGAGCTCGGCGCTCACCAGTACGGTCTGCTCGGGGGCGTGGTCGCCAGCATCGAGTACCTCGCCGCGCTGGACGAGTCCGCCCGCGGCAGCCGGCGCGAACGCCTGTCGGTGTCGATGCAGTCCGCTTCCGCGTACCTGAACCGGATCTTCGACTACCTGATGGCGTCGCTGCGGTCCCTGTCGCTGGTGATGGTGATCGGTCGCCCGGAGGTGCGGATACCGGTGGTGAGCTTCGCGCTGCACGAGGTGCCCGCCGAGCGGGTGGTGCAGCGCCTCTCGGACAACGGCATCCTGGCCGTCTCCAACAAGGGGTCGCGGGCGCTCGACGTGCTGGGCGTCAACGACATCGGCGGCGCCGTCACCGTCGGGCTGGCGCACTACTCGACGACGGCCGAGGTCGACCAGTTGGTCCGCGCGCTCGCCTCGTTGGGCTGAGCGGGGTCCGCCGGCTCGGTCTCTTCGCCGAACGTGACCTCAGGGCGAAAAATCGCGCGAAAACTCGCCCGTCACTTCACGCTCGGCGAATGCCGCCTAGACCGTCAGGACGATCTTCCCGGTCACCTTGCTCGACGTCAGCTGCTCGTGCGCTTCCCCGGCCTGCTGAATCGGCAGGCGCGCTCCGATGATCGGCCGCACCCGGCCCTCGGCGATCATCGGCCACACCGAGGCGATCACCGCCTGCACGATCTCCGTCTTGCTGTTCGGACCCGTCACCGGCCGGGCACGCAGCGTGGTGCCGATGACCCGCGCCCGCTTGCCCATCAACTTCCCGATGTTGAGCTCACCCTTGATGCCGCCCTGCATGCCGATGATGACGAGCTGGCCGTCGGTCGCCAGGGCGTCGATGTTGCGATCCAAGTAGGCCGCGCCCATGATGTCGAGGATCACATCGGCGCCGCCCTCGGCGCGCAGCCGCTCGACGAAGTCCTCCTCGCGGTAGTTGATGGTGATCTCCGCGCCCAGCTCCCAGCAGAACTCGAGCTTCTCCGCCGACCCGGCGGTGACGGCCACGCGGACGCCCAGCGCCCGGGCCACCTGGATCGCGTGGCTGCCGATCCCGCTCGCCCCGCCGTGCAGCAGGAGCAGCTGGCCCTTGCCGAGATGGGCGGTCAGCACCAGATTCGACCACACCGTGCAGGCCACCTCGGGCAGGCCCGCGGCATCGACAAGGTCGACACCGTCGGGAACCGGCATGACCTGACCAGCGGGGACGGCGACGTACTCGGCATAACCGCCGCCGGCGAGCAGCGCGCAAACCCCTTGGCCCGCAGACCAATCCCCGACGTCCGACCCGGCGTCGGCGACGACGCCGGACACCTCCATCCCGATGATGTCGCTCGCGCCCGGCGGCGGCGGGTACTTGCCCGCGGCCTGCAGCAGGTCGGCGCGGTTCACTCCGGCGGCGGCGACCTTGATCAGGACCTCACCGGCTCCGGCGGTCGCGTCGGGCACCTCCTGCCAGAGAAGTCGGTCGGGGGATTCGGCGACGATGGCACGCATACTCGCCACGCTACTAGCCAGTTACCCTTGCAAGCGGTGGCGTGGCAGAGCGGCCTAATGCACTCGCCTTGAAAGCGAGAGACGGCTAACACCGTCCGGGGGTTCAAATCCCTCCGCCACCGCGCAGTCAGCCCGCCGGCGCGTGCAGCGTCGGCGCGTACCGCAGCACCGCGCCGACGCCGTCGGCCGGCGCGATCCGTTCGTCGGTGCGCACCAGCGACGCCCCCGTCGCCACGGCGAACATCGGCAGCGCCTCGTCGGCCCGCAGCGTCTTGTCGGGCGCGGCGCCCTGTTCGGAGAGCACGTTCTCGTTGGGGGCCACCGTCGTCAGCCCCGCGTCGGCGACGACGGTCGCGTCCCCGAGCTCGCCGATGATCAACGTCTCGACCGCGCCTTGGCGCAGCGCCGAGCACACCGCGTCGAGCCCCTCGGCGGCCAAACCGGACTCCCGTCCGATCTCGGCGGTGAACTTCTGCGCGGCGTCGTCGATGGCCCTCAGCTGGCGCTTGAGGAACTCGGCCTCGATGGCCTGCTCGATCTCGCCGAAGTCGTGGCCGCTGTGGCGTGCACCGACTTCCAGCGGCACGGCCCGATCGTGCAGCCGCTCGGGCAGCGTGGAGAGGAAGTCCGACCGCGACCGCACCTCACCCACCACGAAGACCAGCTCGATGCCTTTGTCGTCGACGAGTTCGCCGACTCGATCCGCCACCGCGCGCAGGTTCTTGCGGGCCGCTTCGTCGCTGCGCAGCTGCGGGTCGCCGTATCCGGCGTTCTCCGCCCCGGCGGCGTGGTGCACGGGAAACCCGCCGCCGTCGACGGTTTCCGAGTGCAGCGCGCCATTGACGTGGGCGGTGAGGTCGGCACCGCTGTGGTCGACGACCACCAGCACGTAGTCCGGATGATCGAAGCTCTGCTCGAGAATCGGCACCAGGTAAGGCAATTCGGACACCCGGACGACTCCGGTGGCCGCGGCCCGGGCCAGGTGCTCGTTGATCAGCACGCCGTCGGCGCCGGCGATCACCGCGCGCCCGCTGCGGCCGACCGGTGGCCGCAGGTTCATGATCGCATCGCCGATGGCCTCGATCACCGCCTGGCCCGCACCCTGCTTTTCCAGTTCGTCCTTCGCGGCCCGCCACTTGAGCTCGAGTTGCGCCTCGGCGTCGTGGGTGTCGTGCGAGTCGTCGAAGTAGATCGACGCGAAGGGCCCGGAGGCGTCCAGCAGCTTGCGAAAGCGTTCAGAATCCATACCTAGGTGGTTGCCCGGCCCACCGGGACACAAACCCGAGCAGCTACTAGTGGCGACCCGCCACTAGTAGCTGCGATCGCCTTCGCTGTTGTCGAAGTAGTGCCATTCGCCGTCCTCCTCGACCTCCATGCGCCAACCGAGTTCGTTGCCCGGCACCGCGTTATCGGCGAAGTAGGCGTGCGCCTTGTCGGCGCTCTCGATGTCTTTCGTCTCGACGACGTCACCCTTGGGATTGAGCACTCGGTAGTTAGCCATGCTCGCAGTGTTCCCACGGCCGGGTGTGGTCAACCGGTCGGAATCTGCGCGGCGATCGTGTCCATCAGGGCGGTGTACCGCTTGATCTCGGGATCGCGGCCCGGCTTGCCGCTGCTGATCACCCCGGCGGCCAGGTGGCGCTCCGGGTCCGCCCAGATCGCGATGTTGGCCAGCCCCAGGTTGCCGAACGCCTCTGCCGCGCCCCGCCCGAACGGGCCCCAGCGTTTGGTGCCCAGCATGTATCCGGTGCCCCAGCGGGCGGGCTGCAACCCCACCGCGAAGTCCGGCCGCAATCGGCGGGCTTCGGCCACGGCCCCGCGCATCGTCTCGGGCCTCAGCACCCGCACGCCGTCGAGTTCCCCGCCGCGGCGCCAGATTTCGGCGAACCGCGACAGTTCGTCAGCCGTGGAGATGGTGTTGGAGGACGGCACGATGGTGGTGAGGAACATCGGGGTGTTGGTGTACGGGATGATCTCGTGCACCGTGCCGCCGATGGCTTTGCGGAAGATCTGGGCGATGGGCGCGGGCAGCGCACGGCCGGTGGCGTGGCTAGGGGCGACGAGCGCGACGTCCTTCTTCTCGACGCCGAAGTTCGTCCAGCGGAAGCCCAGCGGGTCGAGGATCTCGGTGGCCAGGATCTCGCGGATCTCCTTCCCCGTAGCCGCGTACACGATTTCGCGCATCAGCGGCCCCCAGGTCAGCGCGTGGTAGATGTGCACCAGGCCGGGGCGGTAGAGGGGGCGCAACTCGCCGAGCTTCTGCTGGGCGTACTCGTGGTCGTCGGCCCGGGTGACGTCGGGCCGCGGCCCGGTGGGGAAGGGCACCCCCGCGCTGTGCGTCAGCACGTGCCGGATCGTGGTGCGGTGCTTGCCGTGGCTGGTGTAGCTGGGGATGTACTCGCACACGCGGTCGTCGAGCGCGAAGACCCCGCGGTCGACGAGCATGTGCACGACCGTCGCCGTGATGCCCTTGGCCGCCGAGTACACGCAGAAGGGGGTGCCGGTCGTGACGACGGTCTTGTCGGCGTCCGGGGGGTCGGTGGGCGCGTTGCCCCAGCCGTGGCCGATGGCGCGGTTGAGCACGACGCGCCCGTGCTGCCGGATGCACAGCTGGATGGCGGGGTGGAACCCGGCCTGATACCAGTGGCGGGCGGCGCGCCAGATCCGCTCGACCGCGGCGGCGCCGACGCCGGAGTGGTCCTCCTCGCCGATGGTTGTCACGGAGTCCAGGTCGGACGGCACGCGGATCCTGCCGTCGGGGGTCATGTCAGCCACCCCAGCGAGGGTACGTGCCCTAGTCGCCGGTGAACTGCGGCGGGCGCTTGGCGAACGCCGCCGAGATCCCCTCGGTCAGGTCCTTCGACGGCAGGAACGCCGCGTTCCACGCGGCGACGTAGCGCAGGCTCTCCGAAACCGCCGAGATGCGTTGCTGGTCAAGCACATCCTTGATGCCGTGCACGGTCAGCGGCGGGTTGGCGGCGATCTCGGCGGCGGTGGCGTGGGCCGCGGCCAGGGCGGCCTCGGCGTCGTCGTAGACGTCGTTGACCAGGCCGATCTTCTCCGCCCGGCGCGCGTCGATGTCCTTGCCGGTCAGCGCGAGTTCGCGCAGGTGTCCGTCGCTCAGGATGAGCGGCAGGCGGGCGAGGCTGCCGACGTCTGCGACGATGGCGAGCTTGACCTCACGCACCGAGAACTTGGCGTCGGCGCTGGCGTAGCGGATGTCGACCGCCGAGATCAGGTCGACGCCGCCGCCGATGCACCAGCCGTGCACCGACGCGATCGTCGGCGTTCGGCAGTCGGCGATGGCGGTGATCGCGTTCTGCATGCGCTTGATCTCGGCGTGGAAGTCCGCGCGCGGGCGGGCCAGCGCGTCGCCGCCCAGCACTGGGGCGAACGCCCCGCCCATGGCGGGCACGTCGAGCCCGTAGCTGAAGTTCTTCCCCGACCCGGTGATGACGATGGCCCGCACGTCGCGGTCGGCGTCGAGCGCCGCGAACACCTCCGGCATCTCCGACCAGAACGCGGGTCCCATCGCGTTGCCCTTGCCCGGTCCGACCAGCGTCACCTGGGCGACCTGGTCTTTGGTCTCCACTGTGACGGATTCGTATGTATCGCCCATATCGAGACCGTAGCGTGGCGAATATGGCTCCCGATCTGCGACCCGGCCCTCATTCCCCGCCGACGGACGAGCTGCACAGTGCCGAGGACACGTTGGGGATCCTGCAGCGCGTGCTGCACCCGATCGCCGCCGACGATTTGGCCAAGCGGACCCCGTGCACCGAGTTCGACGTGGAGCGGCTCACCGAGCACCTGTTGAAGTCCATCTCCGGGTTGGGCGGCATGGTCGGCGCGCAGATGCCGGAGCGTGACGACAGCGATTCCGTGGAGCGGCAGGTCGTCGCCGCGGCCCGGCCCGCCTTGGACGCCTGGCACCGCCGCGGCCTGGACGGCTCGGTGCCGTTCGGCAAGGGCGAGATGTCGGCCAAGAGCGCGTGCGCCATCCTGTCGATCGAATTCCTGGTGCACGCCTGGGATTACGCGGCGGCCGTGGGCCACCAGCTCGAGGCCCCCGAACCGCTGTCGGACTATGTGCTGGGGCTCGCCCGCCAGGTGATCAGACCGGAGGTCCGCGCCGGCGCCGGCTTCGACGACCCGGTCGACGTGCCCGAGGCCGCGGGCGCCCTCGAGCAGCTGGTCGCCTTCACCGGCCGCAACCCGGCCCGGTAGCTCCTGGGCCCGGTGTGCGGCCAGCCGCACGTTGGGCGCCGAACGCGCGGCCAGCCGCACGCTCGCTCGAGCCGATACACCCGCTACACCCGCTCGAGGTAGAAGTAGTAATACCGGCCGTTATCCCGGACGCCCTTGCCGTTCATGATGCCCATGACGGCGTCGTCGTCGATCTTCTTGAAGTGGTCGTGCACGGGCTGGCCGTCGTAAACCATCGTCGCGGTGACTTCACCGCGGAAGTCTTCCAGCCACAGGCTGGCCTCGCCCTTGCCCATCTCCACGTTCGAGAACTTGTTGCCCTCGGCGTCCAGGCAGACCAGCGGCTGCACGTCGCGGGCGGACTTGAAGGTCTTGCCGAACCAGCCAGCCTTCTCGAGCTGTCCGTTCATCCGGTGGCCGGTGCGGAACTCGCCGCCCTTCCACTCGCCGATCATCTCGTCGATGGTCGTCGGCTGCAGGCTCGACCAGAAGTCGTCGAGCTCGCCGTCGGGGATCTCGCCGTCGCGCTCCTTGAATTCGGTGAACTTCTTGCGGGCCAGGGTCACGGGCCACTCCTTCGGGCGATCCAGTCGTAGGCGAATTGCAGCAGGGCGTCGTTCTCGTGCGGCGCGCCGATGCTGACGCGCACGCCATCGGGGACGAACGGCCGCACCACGACACGCGCCTCCGCGGCGCGCTGCACGAAGTCCATCGTGCGGGCCCCCAGCGGCAACCAAACGAAGTTCGCCTGCGATGGCGGCAGCGCGTAGCCGGCGTCGTGGAGAGCTGCAGCGACGCGGGCGCGCTCGGCGACCAGGGCGTCCGTGCGCGCGAGGAGTTCGTCGGCGGCGTCCAGCGACGCGATGGCCGCCGCCTGCGAGACGCTCGTCACCGCGAACGGCACGTAGACCTTGTCCAAAGCCGCCATGAGGTCGGCGTGCCCGATCGCGTAGCCGACCCGCAGTCCCGCCAGCCCGTAGGCCTTCGAAAAAGTGCGCAGCACAACGACGTTGCTGTGGGTGCGGGCGAGCCCCAGACTGTCGGGCCGCATGCCGTCGCGGATGTACTCGACGTAGGCCTCGTCGATGGCGATCAGGATGTGCGGGGGCACGGCCTCGACAAAGCGGGCCAGCGCCCCGGGATCGACGACGGTGGACGTCGGATTGTTGGGGTTGCAGACGAAGATCAGCCGGGTGCGGTCGGTGATTGCGGCGAACATCGCGTCAAGGTCATAGGTGTGATCGATGAGCGGAACCATGACGGGGGTCGCCCCGGCGGTCTGGACCTGCGGCGGGTAAACCTCGAAGGTGTGCCAGCCCATGATCACCTCGTCACCGACCGAGGCGGTGATCTGGACGAGCTGCTGGCACAGGCTGACCGACCCGCAGCCCACGGCGACGTGCTCGGGCCCGAACTCGGGGCCCAGGTGGCTGGCCAGCGCCGCTTTCACCTCGACGCAGCCGTTGTCGGGGTAGCGGTTGATCTCGTCGGTGGCCTTTTCGATCGCGGCGCGGACGCTGGGCAGCGGACCGAACACGGTCTCGTTGCTGGCCAGCTTGATGGCGCCGGGCACCGTCTTGCCGGGGACATAGACCGGTAGCCCCTGCAGTTCGGGGCGTAGGCGGGCGGTCACTTCGACAGCATAGTCGGCGCTGTGTACGCTGACCCTCCGGCGGTTTCGGGAGACCGGGCAGGGGTCGGGTACCCTCAGAGGCCGATGGAGGCGTGCCAGAGCGGCCGAATGGGGCTCACTGCTAATGAGTTGTCCCCCCCAAAGGGGACCGGAGGTTCAAATCCTCTCGCCTCCGCTGGGTTCCTTTCGGGGAACACAACTGAAGACAGGCGCCCGTAGCTCAACGGATAGAGCATCTGACTACGGATCAGAAGGTTAGGGGTTCGAATCCCTTCGGGCGCGCTTCGATTTTTCGAGGGTGGGCCGTCCCCCGGACGGTGACCCAGTTCTTGATGGCATCACAGTCGCTTCGGGGTTGACCCGGTGATGCGGGGCGCATCGGGGCAAGTGGTGTACGCCGGCGCACAAGCAATCGCACGAGCCCGTGCCCATAGTGGTTTTAGGCCACAACCGCCGACCGCGCTGGCGCCCGGGGAGCACCGCAACGGCGTCCGAAGGACCCCATCTCCGATTAATCGAAGTTGCATTTGCCTCGTGAAAGGTTCTTGCTTTGCAAGAGTTCGATGAAGAGTTGTTCCGCACCGACACGGTCGCGCTCAAGGTGTTCAACGACCAGATCGTCGAAGAATTTCGCGCCAACGACGGAAAAGTCGGAGGCATCTTCGAAGATTATGGAATGTTATTGCTGACGTCGACCGGGGCGAAGTCGGGAAAATTGAGGATGACCCCGCTCGCGTACTTCACGATCGACGGCTCGATGGTTGTGGTGGGCTCGCGCGGGGGAGCGCCGAACCATCCGGATTGGGTGCACAACCTGCGTGCGAATCCGATTGCGCGCGTCGAAGCGGGCGCGGAGTCCTTCGAGGTGACGGTCAACGAGCTGCACGGTGATCGACGGGCGGAAGTTTTCGCCGAGATCGTCGCGATGTCGCCGAACTTCGGCGTGTATCAGTCAAAGACCAGCCGGGTGATTCCGTTGTTCGAATTGCACCGGAGAACCGCGTAGTGAATATGCGACCAGCGGGGTAAGGCGACCCGGCTATTGGTGATGTGGCGGGGCCTCATCGAGCAGCCGCGCTTCGTCCTGCATCTCTCGCATCAAATCTTCATCGGCGAACCGTTCCAGCTCCGCTGGGGTGACCCGGCTGCTCGGGCGGGCGTTCGGAGCGGCGGGTGGCTGACGCGGGGGCTTGGTGCTCACCACGCCATTGTCTCAGCTCGTCCTGAGCCCGCCTACCTAAAACTCAGCTGTTGCTCCACCGGTCCATCGCCGGCTGCATGTCGGGGCAGAAGGTCGCGACGGCGGCGCCCATGATCAGGCCCGCCTGGGCAGGCGTGAATCCGTTGCCGACCACCGATTCGCCGACGTCGTCGAAGGCGGTGCCGCCGCGGGACTGCCGGCAGACCGTGTTCCCCAGGTCGACCATCTTCCCGGCGTTGTCATAGGGGATGTGAGCCTGGTTCAACGTCTCGAGGAACGCGGCCACGGAGACGGGGTCGGGATCGGCGCGTGCGTCCGGCGGCATACCCAGCGCCCCGACCAGCGAAGCCAGGATCGACACACACAGGGCCGCGCGAGTCATGGGAACTCCCGTCTGAAGCGGGGCTGAAGCCCGATTAGGGCGCAGCGTAATCGGGTCCATCGCTGCCGGACGGGGTTTCGCGGATCCTCGTTGTCGCCGATCATTCAGATGGCATTGGTTGTGGCGGGCCGTCGGCGGCGATAATCTCCCGCCCATGACGATCACATTGAGCTCTGGGGGAACATTCGGACGGATCGGTGGCGGCGCTGGCGGCGGCCGCTTCGGCGGCGGTGGCGCCGGGGGACGGATCGGTGGCGGTGGCGCCGGCGGTCGTCTCGGTGGCGGCGCCGGCGGCGGCCGCTAACACCACCCTCAGCGTCACCGCGTCCCCCTCAGGTGAGGGGGCGCGGCGGCACGTCCGGCGTGGCGGAGCCGACCAGGTCGAGCTGCATCCACGCGACATCGTGCCAGCGGTCGAGCTTCCATTCGACCCGCCGGTAGAGGCCTGCGTCGCGGAATCCGAACGACCGGTGGAACCCGTTGCTGGCCTCGTTCGGTTGCGTGATGGCGGCCATGGCCTGCCGGTACCCTCGTTCGGCCAGCCGGGGGAGTAGCCGCGCGTAGAGTTCGCGGCCCCCGCCCGTGCGATGCCGGCCGGCCTGGACATAGAGCCCGGTCTGGGCCGTCCACCGGAAGGCGGGCAGACGGTTGAACGTCTGCCCGTACGCGAAGCCGATGACCTCGTCGTCGCGTTCGAGCGCGAGCCATTCGTGGGTCTCGCGGGCCGCGGTGATGCGCGCGGCCATCTCGTCGACCGTCGGGACTTGCAGCTCCCAGCTGATCGCGGTGCCGAGAACGTAAGGCCGATAGATCGCGAGGCAGGCGGCCGCATCCTGGGGGGAAGCCGGACGCACGCGGCTGCTCAGGCCGGCGTCCACTCGTCCCAGAACCCCGAGAAATCGAGAGCGGTGTGCGGGATTTGCGCGGTGCCGATGATCTCGCGGAAATGGTCCTGCCAGCCCCACCAGAGGCAGATGAGGAAGGGGTACTGGTACCAGCTGAGCTGATATCCGTCGGGAATGTTCTCGCCCTTGTTCTCCGGCGCGAACACCGCGATCGCCAGCAGACCGATCACCACCGACGCGGGCAGCTGGATCTTGCCGCTTCGCCAGAGGTGCGCGCTCTGAGGACGGGGGCCGGGCGGGGTCAGTTCGAACCCATTGGGCAGTTCGTCCTCGTGTCCGTGGAGCCGACGGTGAACGCCGAACAGGACGTCGGCGATGTCGGGGCGCCCGTCGGGCAGATCCGACTTGACCGCGATGGGAAAGCGGCTCTGTTCGAAGTCGACGCCCGGCGCCGCCATCATGCGGAAGATGTCCATCGCCTCACGGATCGTGAGCTTGAACCGGTTCGCCACCCCTGACTGTGGATAGCGTTTCTTGGCGGTGCCGTCGACGGCGTTGCAGGCGTGCGTCAGCGCCGCGTCCCACTGCCGCCGTTCCCAATGATCAAGCGAGCGCCTGACGGAGTCACCGACTTCCACGGAATGGAACGTTATCGGTCGCGGCGCCGTTATGGGCGTGGTTGGAAGGGCCGACGCGGTGGGACGGTCACGGTTTGGGTGACCGTGCTGGTTTCGGTGCTCGGCGACGCGGTCACCGTGCTCGGCTCGGTCGTCGTCGTCGGGGTTTCCGTGCTCGATGGCGGGACCGTCTCGGTGACGGTCTGGGTCGGCGCCCCGCCACCCCCGCCGTGGTGCCTCGGCGCCTCCGTGGTCGTGGTGGTCGTGGTGGTCACCGGGGCGGTCGTGGTGGGGGCGGTGGTTGTCGTCGCGGCGGGGGCGTGTGACGACCCGGACGCGAGCTTGACCGCCGCGAACACCACCGCGGCAAGCACAATTACGCCGATCGCGCCAGCCGCGACGAGCGCCGCCGGACGGCGGTACCACGGCCCCGGTCCTTGCGGTGGCTCGGGCGCGACGTCGTTGTAGCCGCCGTAGCGCGCGGCCTGGGTGGGCTCGGAGTAGTAGTCGGGTTCCTCGGGGTAGGGCGGCACGAAAGCAGATGGTAGTGCGTGATCCGGGCGGCGCCGCGTGTCAGGTCCGCGTCTCGAGGAGATTCAGCGCCCTCTCGAACAGATGAACCGTCGCCGCGTGAAGTTGGTCCCCGACGGCCTTTTCGGCCTTGCCCGCGCACGCGCGGGCAAGCGTTCCCTCGATCACGATGCCGAGCTTGAAGCACGCCAGCACCGTGTACCAGGTGATGCTGGACAGGTCTCGGGTGGTGTTGGCGGCGTACCGCTGGCACAGGTCCTCGGTGCTCGCCAACCCGTCCTGGCCGCCCAGCGCATGGCTGAAGACACTGGAGCCGTCGGGCTGCTTCCAGGTGGCCAACAGCCAACCCAGGTCCAGCAGCGGGTCACCGATGGTGCACATCTCCCAGTCGACGATGGCGACCACCTCGGGCCCGGTGCGGGAGAACATCACGTTGGCAGCGTGGTAGTCACCGTGCATGATGCCCGGCTTCCAGCTGGCCGGACGGCGCTCCTCGAGCCAGGCCGCCACCTGCTCGACTCCCGGGATCTGCGGCCCCGGGTAGTTCTCGTACTCGCGATAGGAGTCGAGCTCCGAAAGCCAGCGCGGCACTTGGCGTTCCAGGAACCCGTCGGGCTTGCCGAAGTCGGCGAGGCCGACGGCGAGATGGTCGACGGCACCCAGCCTCGCCAACGCGTCGGCCATCGACAGGCCCATTTGATATCGAACCTCGGCGTCACCCGCGTGCAGCGGCGGCAGCCCCTCGCCCGCATTGAACCCGTCGACCGGCTCCATCAGGTAGAACACCGCATCGCCCAGCACGCCCGGATCCGCGCACGCCGCGATCAGGTGCGGGTGCGGCACATCCGAATCGGCGAGCGCCGCAAGGACTCTCGTCTCGCGCAGGATGACGCTGTTGCTGCGGGGCCGCAGGTGGCGCGGCCCGCGCCGCAGCACGTACGGGCGTCCCGCCCGGGTGAAGCGCAGCATGACGTTCTGGGTGCCGCCGGTCACGGTCCTGACGTCCTCGAGCGGCCCGTCACCCAGCCCCTGCTCCGACATCCAGCGGGCCACGGCCTCCAGGTCGCCGGCATCCACGTTCAACTCCCACTCTGCAGCGTGTACCGGAACGTCTGGGCGTGGATCATTCCGTCCCGGAACACGAAGGTGTCGACGCCGTCGTCGGCCCGGGTCGACTCCGCGACGGCGGCCCACTCGAGGAACAACACGTCGCCCTCGAAGATCTGCGTCTTGACCTTCCACGCCGCGGCAGGCAGGTCGTCCAGGAGCTGAGCGAATGCTTTGCGGACGCCGTCCTTCCCGCGTGCGACGCCCGCGCGGGTGATCACCACGGAATCGTCGGCGTAGTCGGCGACGATCTCGTCGAGGTCGCCCGCGACCATCGCGTCGACATGGTGGGCGAACACTTCCTGAGGGCTCCGCGTCATCGGCGCTCCTTCGCAACCTGTGGACCGTCTGGGAAAAAGCCTAGGCCACGGGCCAGAAGCACCTCGGGCGGTCGGCGGCTGGAAGAATAGTGTGCATAACTTACTTTCTGTCGGGAGAGGAACAGCCGATGCCGCGCACGGACAACGATTCTTGGGACATCACTCAGAGCGTGGGGGCCACCGCACTGGGCGTCGCCGCGGCACGCGCGGCGGAGACCGAGAGCGACAACCCGCTCATCAACGACCCGTTCGCGCGGGTTTTCGTCGACGCCGCGGGGGAGGGGATGTGGAGCATCTACGCCGATCCCGCGCTGCTGGCCAAGGCGATCGAGCTCGAACCGGACGTGCAGTCGCGCGTCCAGCTGATGATCGACTTCATGGCCACCCGGACGGCCTTCTTCGACGAGTTTTTCCTGGGGGCGGCCGACACCGGGGTGCGGCAGGTGGTCATCCTGGCGTCGGGGTTGGACGCGCGGACCTGGCGGCTGCCCTGGCCCGACGGCACCGTGGTCTACGAACTCGACCAGCCCAAGGTGCTGGACTTCAAGTCGCAGACGCTGCACGACCATGGTGCGCAGCCCGCCGCGCGGCTGGTGAACGTGCCGATCGATCTTCGTCAGGATTGGCCGAAGGCGTTGCAGGAGGCAGGGTTCGACCCGTCTCGGCCGGCTGCCTGGTCGGCCGAGGGGCTGGTGCGCTACCTCCCCGCCCAGGCCCAGGACCTGTTGTTCGAACGCATCGACGCGCTCAGCGCGAAGGGCAGCTGGCTGGCGTCCAACGTGCCCGGTGCGGGCTTCACCGACCCGGACCTGGTCCGGCGTCAGCGCGAGGACGCGCAGCGGATGCGGGCGGCGGCGGCCAGGCTGGTGAACGCCGAGATCAAGGACTTCGACGACCTCTGGTACGCCGAGGAGCGCACGCCCGTCGACGTCTGGCTGCGTCAGCACGGGTGGGAGGTGTCCGCGCAGACGTTCCCCGAGCTGATGGCGCGTTACTCGCGCGAGATTCCGGCGGGTTCCGAGGACGCCATGCCCCCAACGCTTTTCGTGTCCGCACAGCGACGGGCGGGTTAAGCCGGGGTGATCACGATCCGCTGATCGGCGGTGAAATCCCGCCAGGCCGCTTCGACCTCCGACAGCGGAACCGCTCGCACGTCGAGTCGATAGCCGCCGCCGGTGATCTCGTCGGCGATGGCCGGCAGTTCGGCCAAGAGGTCGCGCGCCGGGATCGATCCCTGCCCGCTCCCAACGATCTGCAACCGGAGGGCGCGTAGCGCGGCCGAGGGGCCGGCCATCGAACCGATCTCGACCCAGGTGAGCGGCTTTCCGGGCTCCGAACGGGTGGCCGCGATGCCGGCCATGACCTCGGCCGTGGTTGCACCCCACAGGTAGTCGAGGACGACGTCGACGTCGGCCGCGACCCGAACGACATCGCTCACCCCGGTGCCGAGTGGGACGACCTCGTCCGCCCCGTACTGGGTGAGGCCGGCGAGTCGCTCGGGGTCGCGCCCGCCCCGAAGTCGATACGCCGCCGCAGGGCCACCCACGATGACATGACCGGGCTCGTCGCCGCCTCGCAATCCTGAATAAGGTTGCCTCCGAGCATCATCTGTCGCTGACGCAGCTGCGTGTGCTCGGGATTCTCCGCGACCGCGAACCGACGATGGCCGAACTCGCCACCTACCTGGGCTTGGAGCGCTCGACGGTCAGCGGCCTCGTCGACCGCGCCGTGCAGCGTGGACTGGTGCAAAAGGACACCGATGCCACCGACGGCCGATCGGTGGGCGTCAGCCTCACCACGGAGGCGCGACGACTCACGCCGGAGATCATCGCCCAGATCGGAGAGCTCATGTCCCCCATGCGGCAGCGGCTCAACGCGGGCGAGCAGCAGCGACTTGCCGCCCTGTTGGGCAAAGCCTTGACGGCCTAGTGCGTGCGCCCGGCGTCACCCGGGCGACGCCCGGCTCTCGACGTCGTCCTTGATGGCGGCGATCGCGTCGACGGGGGTGAGGTTCTGCCCCTGGCTGTTTTGTCCGAGCTGGGGCCAGCCAGCGCCCCCAGGTCCCCGTAGCTGGTCCCAGATGTCGCGCACTTTGGCCAACAGTTCGGCCTGTTCTGCGTCGGTGAGCGCCATCAGCCATCCTCCATTCGTCGTGATGCCGCACGCGGCGGCGAATTGTTGTGGCGTCAACCCGTCAGCGGAGTTCATGTCGCAGTCGCCGAAGGGTGGACAGCCCTGTGGCAGCTCGGGGCTGTAGCCGCTGCCGTCGGTGTACTGGTGCGCCACCTGGCCGGGCAGGTGGGGATCCGAGCCGTAGCCCGCACCGATCACTCGCAATCCCGCCGGGCGTGTCCGCCACTTGTTGAAGAAGTCGTATCCGTTGGCATAACCGATGATTCGGGCGGGACTCCCGGCGTAATCGGCCAGGTTCCAGTACAGCGGATTGATCCATCCCGACCCATCACCCGGCGGGTTTCCTCCCGATTCCACATCGAGCATCAGCGCGACGCGCGGGTGCAGGCCGCCCTCACCGTCGATCGTCGAGCGCACGGTGTTGGCATTAGCCAACCAGTTGGGCCGCACGTAGGTGTATACGATCCCGAAGGTGAGACGCCCGCGGTCCAGGGCGCTCCGCATCCAGGCGTAGTTGGCCGCGAAGTTGTGGTCCCGGTAGGTGCCGTCGCACACGCGGATTGACAGCACCCGGTAGGGGTACCTGTCGTCGGCAGGCACTTGGTACTCGGAGACGTCAGCGAACAGCGTGTCAGACACGACAGGCGTGTTCCCCGCTGCTCTGGGTGCGATACATCGCAATTCCCCTTCACCGCAACACCACTCGCCATGCTACCGGCGCCCTCGCGCGAGGGGGGCCGATCGGCGCCTCGCAGCCCGATTCGGCGGCCGTCACGTCCGCGAGTGGTATGCGGGTCGGCGTCAACCATGTTTAGGCGTGAGGGCGATGGGTAACGCTAGGCGCACGAGAAAGAAGTTTCTCGGAACACAAATGGAGGTCACCATGCGTGGTCGCGGAATACTCGGTGCGATTGTCTTGGTGTGGCTGCTCATCGGAGTGTTCGCGGCTTACCAGCGCGATTACTTCAAGGGTGGGTCGACAAGCTGTGTCACAGCGGGAAACATCGCGCTGACCGTGGTCGCCGGCCCCTTGAACTACGCGGGTGTCAATCCGAAAGTCAAGGATTGCCATGTACCACAACCGAGTTCAATGCCCAGTGGCCTAGTTGCCTAAACCCCTCACTCAAAGGAAGTTCACATGATTATCTTGGGCGCAGTCCTGCTCATTCTCGGATTCGTTTTCGGAATCCCATTGCTATGGGAGATCGGTGTCGTTGTACTCGTGATCGGAGCCGTGCTCTGGATTATGGGGTCCGTGGGCCGTCCGGTCGCCGGCCGGCGCTACTGGTATTAGGCGCCGCCAGACAAGTGGAAGATCAGCGTGGCCGCCCCCCGCGGTCACGCTGATCTTCCACAGCCGACACATAGCAATGCCATAGCGGCAGCCCAGTCGGCTGCGGATACTGAATAGTGTGACGCAATCCCGGGCCTCGGTAGAGCGCGTTGTCATGTGCCGCGCGGACGGCAACCCGATCAACGTGCTCGTGGTCGACGACGAAGCCGTGCTCGCCGAGATGGTGTCAATGGCGTTGCGATACGAAGGCTGGAACATCGCGACCGCCGGCGACGGATCCTCGGCGATCGCATCCGCCCGGGCGCAGCGGCCCGACGTTGTCGTCCTCGACATCATGCTGCCCGACATGAGCGGGCTCGACGTGCTGCACAAGCTGCGTGAGGAGAACCCGCAGCTGCCCGTACTTCTGCTGACGGCCAAGGATTCGGTGGAGGATCGCATCGCCGGCCTGACCGCCGGCGGCGACGACTACGTGACCAAACCCTTCAGCATCGAAGAGGTGGTGCTGCGGCTGCGCGCCCTGCTGCGGCGCACCGGGGTGACGACCGTGGACAGCGGCGCCCAACTGGTGGTCGGCGACCTCGTCCTCGACGAGGACAGCCATGAGGTGACCCGCGGTGGCGAACCCATCGCCCTGACCTCGACCGAGTTTGAGCTGCTGCGCTTCATGATGCGCAACTCCAAGCGCGTGCTCAGCAAGGCCCAGATCTTGGACCGCGTGTGGAGTTACGACTTCGGCGGCCGGTCCAACATCGTCGAGCTCTACATCTCCTACCTCCGCAAGAAGATCGACAACGGTCGCGAGCCCATGATCCACACACTGCGCGGCGCGGGTTATGTCCTCAAGCCGGCCCGTTAGCGGCCGGCGGGTCTGGTCGCTCCGGTTACGGCTGCTGGTCGGGCAAGTCGTCGTCCTGGCCGTCGTATGCATCGGCATCACCGCCGCGACCGAACTGGCGCTGCTGCACCACCTGGTCGCGCAACTTGACGGGCAGCTCGCCGGCACCTCCTACCGCTCGGCGCTGATGTATCCCGAACCCAAGCGCCCCGGCTGGCGTCACGAATCGCGCTTCTGGCCCCGGCCGGGCCCGGGTCCGCGGTTCCTCGACGCGCCCGGCCAGCCGGCGGGCATGGTGGCCGCGGTGGTGAATCATGGCCACGCTGTCGATGCCGGCTACCTGACCAGCAGCGGAACCCGGGCAACCCTGACCCCGGCCGCGCAGAACCAGCTCGAGCAGATCGCAGGGAGTCGCCGCCCGGTTACGCTGGACCTCGACGGCCTGGGTCGGTATCGGGTCATCGCTGCCGCGAGCCGAAACGGGGACGATGTCATCGTGACCGGTCTGTCGATGTCGAACGTCGACGCCACGATGATGCGGATGCTCATCATCTTCGGGATCGTGACGGTCATCGCGCTCGCCGCCGCCACCACCGCCGGCGTCGTGATCATCAGGTCCGCGTTAGCGCCGCTGCGCCGTGTCGCGCAGACGGCGAGCAAGGTCGCCGACCTGCCGTTGGACCGCGGAGAGGTCGAGCTGCCGGTGCGGGTGGCCGAGTCCGACGCCAACCCGGCCACCGAGGTGGGCCAGCTGGGGTCGGCGCTGAACCGGATGCTTGACCACATCTCGGCCGCACTGTCGGCGCGGCAGGCCAGCGAGACCCGGGTGCGGCAGTTCGTCGCCGACGCCAGCCACGAACTGCGCACGCCGCTCGCCGCCATCCGCGGCTACACGGAACTCAGCCAGCGCATGGGTGACGACCGCGAGGCGGTCGCGCATGCGATGAGTCGGGTGGCATCCGAGACCGAACGCATGACGAGGCTGGTCGAGGACCTCCTGCTGCTGGCCCGCCTCGACTCCGGGCGGCCGCTGGAACGCGAGCCGGTGGATCTGTCGCGCCTCGCGGTCGACGCGGTCAACGACGCGCACGTCGCGGGCCCGGACCACCAGTGGGAGTTGGACCTGCCGGAAGAGCCGGTGATCGTCCCGGGGGATTCCGCGCGGCTGCATCAGGTCCTGACGAACCTGCTCGCCAACGCCCGCGTCCATACCGGCGCGGGCACGGTCGTGACGACGCGACTGAGCACCGAGCCGTCCCAGAGCGTGCTGCAGGTGATCGACAACGGGCCCGGCATCCCGCCGGCGCTGCAGTCCGAGGTGTTCGAGCGATTCGCCCGCGGGGACTCCTCCCGCTCCCGGAAGGGGGGCAGCACCGGGCTTGGTCTCGCGATCGTGTCCGCAGTGGTCAGGGCCCACCACGGCACCATCGCCGTGGACAGCGCGCCGGGTCGCACCGAATTCACGGTGCGGTTGCCACTCAACGGGTGGCAACCGCCCGCGTCATCTCCTTCGGCTGCCGGCTAGGAGCAGGTCACGTCGATTTCGAAAGGCTTGTTGACCGGCTGCATGGGGTTGGCCATGTCGACGCCCGTTGCGGTGCCGGTGACCTTGTAGGTGTTGCCGTCCTTGGTCGCCGAGGCGTTGCCCTGGCTACCCGGCGCGTACTGCAGGGTCACGCCGTTGACGTTGCCGAGCTGGACCGCCTTCACCTGTGGGGGGTTGGCGTCGGTCAGTACGACACTGATCCCGGTGGTGTTTCCGCCGACCGCCATGGTGACGTTGCCGCCGGCCTTGGTGCAGATCGTGGTGCCCTGAACGTTCTGGTCCTTACCGTCGATGATGACCTTCGCGGCGTTGGAGGCCGGGCCGCCGACCGACACGGAGGCGCCCGGCACCGAAGTCGCGGTTCCACCGCCTCCCGAGTTGGATTTGTTGCTCGAACAGCCAGAAATGCCCGCGGTCAGAATTGCCGCTCCGGCAACCGCAACCGTCAGTCCTCGCTTCACCTGTTCTCCTTTGCCCGAACGTTGCTGTCCGTCGGCTTTGACGGATCGATGGGCAGTATGCGGGTTAACTGAAGGCAGAATCTAGGGTCCGAGGGCCATTAATTTTGCATTCAACCGTCCACTCGCGAGAACGCTTCGTCGGCGCGCCATTAATGGCAATGTGTTGGCGGTGGACCACAAAACTCCCGCCGCGGTCATCGAGTCGGCGCATCGCGATCGCTCACTGCCATTCGACGACGTCACCGATTTCGACAATGCCGATCGTGGATTCATCGCCGCGCTGTCGCCATGCGTTGTCAAGGCCGCCGACGGCCGGGTCGTCTGGGACAACGACGCCTATGCGTTCCTCGGCGGCCCGGCGCCGACGTCGGTGCATCCCAGCCTCTGGCGGCAGTCCACGCTGGCCGCCAAGCAAGGCCTCTACGAGGTGGTGCCCCGCATCTATCAGGTCCGGGGCCTCGACCTGTCGAACGTGACCTTCGTCGAGGGCGACTCCGGGGTCATCGTCATCGATCCGCTGGTGTGCACCGAGACGGCCGCCGCGGCGCTGGCGTTGTATCGCGCGCACCGGGGCGGCGACCGTCCCGTCGTCGCCGTCATCTACACCCACAGCCACGTCGACCACTTCGGCGGCGTCCTCGGTGTCACCTCGCAGCAGGAAGTGGATTCCGGCGCGGTGGCCGTCCTGGCCCCGGAGGGCTTCGTCGAGCACGCCGTCCAGGAGAACGTTTACGCCGGGCCGGCCATGACACGGCGGGCCACCTACATGTACGGCACCCTGCTGCCGCGTGGGCCGCTGGATCAGGTCGGCTGCGGGCTCGGCCAGGCGCCGTCCACCGGCGAGGTGGCCATCATCGTGCCCACCATCGACATTCGGCGGACCGGTGAGAAGCACACCGTCGACGGCGTGGAGATCGAGTTCCAGATGGCGCCGGGCACGGAGGCGCCGGCCGAAATGCACTTCTACTTCCCGCAATTCCGGGCGCTGTGCATGGCCGAGAACGCCACCCACAACCTGCACAACCTACTGACGCTGCGCGGGGCCCTGGTGCGCGATCCGCACGCGTGGGCCGGGTACCTCACCGAGGCGATCGACACCTTCGCCGACCGCACCGACGTGGTGTTCGCATCGCATCACTGGCCGACGTGGGGGCGCGAGAGCATCGTTGAATTCCTGTCCCTGCAACGCGACCTGTACGCCTACCTGCACGACCAGACGTTGCGGCTGCTGAACCAGGGCCACACCGGTGTGGAGATCGCCGAGATGTTCCGGATGCCGCCGGCGCTGGAGCGCGCCTGGCACGCCCGCGGGTACTACGGATCGGTGAGCCACAACGTGAAGGCCGTCTACCAGCGCTACATGGGCTGGTTCGACGGCAATCCCGGCCGGCTGTGGCCGCATCCCCCGGAGGCGCTCGCGCCCCGCTACGTCGACGCGATGGGCGGGATCGACCGGGTCGTCGAGCTGGCCCGGACCGCATTCGATGTCGGCGACTTCCGTTGGGCGGCTACGCTGTTGGACCACGCGATCTTCACCGACGAGCGGCACGAGGGGGCGCGCGCGCTCTATGCCGACACGCTCGAGCAGCTGGCCTACGGCGCCGAGAACGCGACCTGGCGCAACTTCTTCATGAGCGGCGCCACCGAACTGCGGGAGGGAAACTTCGGCACCGCTACCACGGCCACCTCGTTGTCCATGCTGAACCAGCTGACCCCGGAGCAGATCTTCGACAGCCTCGCCATCCGCGTCAACGGCCCGCGGGGCTGGGACCTCGACGTCGCCGTCGACATCTCGTTCGCCGACCTCGCCACCAACTACCGGCTGGCCCTGCGCAACGGCGTGCTCGTCTACCGCAAGGCGCCGGCCACCCCGGCGACGGCGACGGTCACGGTCAAGCTGGACAGCAAGTTTCGGCTCATCACCGTCGCTATGGGTGACTTCGCTTCGCCCGGGCTGGAGATCTCGGGGGACCAGCAGGCCCTGCAGGACTTCCTGGGTGTGCTCGACCAACCCGATCCGAGCTTCAACATCGTCACGCCTTAGTCACTCGCGCCACAAACACTTGGCGCGAGAAGACGCAAAAGCTCGCGTCTTCTCGGCGTGTCGGGCGCCTTTGCGTCTGCTCGCGCGAGGGGCGAGAGCGGATCACGCGACGTCGAGCACCAGGTCCCTTGCGGTCGGCCACGTGCCGCAGCGCCGCCGCCTCGGACAGCGGGAACCGCACGACCACCTGGCTCGGGCATCCGCAGCACCATGCGTTCGCCGCCCCGGTCGATCAGGTACAGGGTGTTTTGGGACCCGCCGGTGAGCCGCTGCAGCAGCGGGCTTTCGCCGCCGCCGGGCGCGTCGTTGGCGTCCAGCCATCGGGCGAGGACGCCCGTGTCCACCTGGATATCGCCGACAGCCGCGCACGCCCCACTCTCTGTGCAGAGAATAGCTTTCTCCACTCGCGGGGCGACGGCGGCCGGCCGCATGAAATGGTGGGCCCATGCAAGTTCTGCTCGTCCGGCACGCCCTGCCGCTGCGCAGCGAACACGGTGAGGGCTCCGACCCCGACCTGTCGGACGAAGGGTTCGCCCAAGTTCGGCGGCTGCCCGAGGCGCTGGCCCGATTCCCCATCTCGCGGGTGGTAAGCAGCCCACAGCGGCGGGCCATCCAGACCGCGGAACCGGTTGCGGCGGCCCGTGCGCTGGCTGTCGAGATCGATGATCGATTCGCCGAGTACGACCGCGACCTTCCGATGTACATCCCCGTCGAGCAGATCCGGCACGAGCGGCCGGAGGAGTGGGCGCGCCTCGCCCAAGGACATCTGCCCAGCGCGGTCGACGAGGACGCGTTCCGCGGGCGCATTCGCGCCGCCCTCGCCGACCTCGTGGCCGCGTCCGACCCCGACGAGACGGTCGCGGTGTTCAGCCACGGCGGGGTGATCAACGTGCTGCTGCACGAGGTCCTGGGTACCGCGCGGCTGCTGTCATTTCCGGTCGACTACGCCTCGGTCACCCGGCTCTTGTTCTCCCGTTCCGGCCAGGCGACCGTGGCGGCCGTCAACACCACCGAGCACGTGTGGGACCTGTTGCCCCGAAACCAGCGGTGGTGACGCTCGGCCGCAACGAGCGGTGGTAGACAAGTCCGGTGAACTCTGCTGACCAACTCGAAGGGCTCGACCTGTCCTCGCTGGACCGATACCTGCGCGCGCTGGGCATCGACCGCGACGGCGAGTTGCGGGCGGAGTTCGTTTCCGGTGGCCGGTCGAACCTGACGTTCCGCGTCTACGACGACGCGACCAGCTGGCTGGTGCGCCGGCCCCCCCTGCACGGGCTGACGCCGTCCGCGCACGACATGTCCCGCGAGTACCGGGTGGTCGCCGCGCTGCGCGACACCCCGGTGCCCGTGGCCCGCGCGATAGCGCTGTGCGAGGACGAGTCGGTGCTGGGCGCGCCCTTCCAAATCGTCGAATTCGTGGCGGGCCAGGTGGTGCGCCGGAGGGCCCAGCTCGAGGCGCTCAGTCGCACCGTCATCGACGGCTGCGTGAACTCGCTCATCCGCGTGCTCGTGGACCTGCACGGGGTCGACCCGAACGCCGTGGGGCTGGCCGACTTCGGCAAGCCGAGCGGCTACCTGGAGCGCCAGGTGCGGCGGTGGGGCTCGCAGTGGGACCTGGTGCGGCTCCCGGAGGACCGGCGCGACGCCGACGTCGAGCGGCTGCATTCCGGCCTGCGCGAGGCGATCCCGCAGCAGAGTCGCACGTCGATCGTGCACGGCGACTACCGGATCGACAACACCATCCTGGATGCCGACGACCCCACCAAGGTGCGCGCCGTCGTGGACTGGGAGCTGTCGACGCTCGGCGACCCGCTCAGCGACGCAGCCCTCATGTGCGTGTACCGGGACCCCGCGCTGGACCTCATCGTCAATGCGCAGGCGGCGTGGACGTCGCCGCTGCTGCCGACCGCGGACGAGCTGGCCGACCGGTATTCGCTGGTCGCGGGGGTGTCCCTGGCGCACTGGGAGTTCTACATGGCGCTGGCCTACTTCAAGCTGGCCATCATCGCCGCCGGCATCGACTTCCGCCGGCGCATGTCGGATCTGGCCCACGGCAAGGGCGACACCTCGGACGAGACGCCCGAGGTGGTCGCGCCGCTGATCTCGCGCGGGCTGGCGGAGCTCGCCAAGCTGCCCGACTGACCGCGGCGCCGCCTAGTGTGACGCCGCCGCGTGGTGCTTCTTGGCCGCGCGGCGCAGCTGCAGGATCCGGGCGGTGCCGACCGCGACGGTGATCAGGCCGCCGACCACGGCCGCGAGCAGGATGGCCACCCCGAGCGGGAGGGTCCAGTGCCACCCCAAGAACGTAAACGCCGTCGTTGCCGTGTTCTGGGCGATGAAGATCAACAACACGATCAGGACCAGGAAGCCGACGATCAGCGACGTCCACAGCGCGCCGGCGCGCGTGAAGCCGATGGCCGGTTCATTGGGTTTCGCGGGCTGCGCGGACTTCGCGCCCGTCGAGGGCGCGTGGGTGGGCTTGGGGGGCGGTGGGCCGGGCGAGGCAGGGGTGTGGCTGCTCATGGGTGTCATCTTCGTCCTACGGCGCCGGGAAAAGAAAGCAAGGCCGCCAGAGGGCCGGCGGCGCGCCGGGTCTGCCGTTAATGTCGGCGGTATGAGGGTGCTGCCGCGCGGGCACACCGCGGCCATGCGCGCGGTGGCCTGGTTGGCGATGCTGTGCGTGGTTGCGGCATGCAGCAATTCCGATCCGCTCGGGGCGCAGACCCGCAGCCCGAAGTCCATCGTGGTTGGGTCCGGCGATTTTCCGGAATCGGAGATCGTCGCCGAGATCTACGCGGAAGCGCTGCAGGCCAACGGGTTTGATGTCGGCCGGCGGATGGGGATCGGCAGTCGCGAAACCTACATCCCCGCGCTGAAGGACCATTCCATCGACCTGGTGCCGGAGTATATCGGGAACCTGCTGCTCTACTTCGCGCCCGACTCGACGGCCACCATGTTGGATGCCGTGCAGCTGGAACTCTGTGACCGACTGCCCGGTGACCTGTCCATCCTGACTCCCGCACCGGCCTCCGACACCGACACCGTGACTGTGACGAGCGCGACGGCCGCCGCCTGGCATCTCACTACCATCGCCGATCTGGCCGCGCACTCGCCGGAGGTGAAATTCGGTGCCTCCTCGTCGTTTCAAACGCGGCCGGAAGGGATGCCCGGCCTGAAACGGAAGTATGCGCTCGACATCAGCCCCGGCAATTTCGTCGCCATCGAGGACGGCGGCGGCGCGGTGACAGTGCGCGCGCTGCTGGAAGGCCGGGTCACGGCCGCCGACATCTACAGCACCTCGCCCGCGATTCCGCAGAACCACCTGGTCGTGCTGGCCGACCCGGACCACAATTTCCTGGCGGGCAACATTGTGCCGCTGGTCAATTCGCAGAAGCGTTCCGATCGGCTCAAGGACGTGCTGGACGCGGTGTCGGCGAAACTGACGTTGCCCGCCGTGGTGACATTGAACTCGCTGGTGGCCGGCAACCACGGCATGGACCCCGCGCAGGCGGCCCGAAACTGGGTGCGCGACAACGGCTTCAACCACCCGATTGGCGAATGATGGCAGACCGGGATGCCGCGATCGTCTTCGACGACGTCAGCAAGGTGTTCCCCGACGGGACCGCCGCCATCGACCGGCTGAACCTGGCAGTCCCCACGGGCAGGCTGACGGTCTTCGTCGGTTCGTCCGGCAGCGGCAAGACCACGGCGCTGCGGATGATCAACCGGATGGTGGAACCGACCTCCGGAACGATCACCGTCGACGGGGCCGACGTGTCGACGGTCAACCCGGTCACGCTGCGACTCGGCATCGGCTACGTCATCCAGAGCGCCGGCCTGATGCCGCACCAGCGCGTGATCGATAACGTCGCAACGGTTCCGGTGCTCAAGGGGAAGTCCCGCCGGGAGGCCCGCAGGGCGGCGTACGAGGTGCTCGAACGCGTCGGGCTCGACGGCAAGCTCGCCACCCGCTACCCCGCGCAACTCTCCGGCGGCGAGCAACAGCGGGTGGGCGTCGCGCGCGCGCTGGCCGCCGACCCACCCATCCTGCTGATGGACGAGGCGTTCTCCGCCGTCGACCCGGTGGTCCGCGACGAGCTGCAGAACGAAATCCTGCGGCTGCAGAGCGAACTGCGTAAAACCATTGTGTTCGTCACACACGACATCGACGAGGCGCTCAAGCTCGCTGATCGCGTGGCGGTGTTCAGGGGTGGGGCACTGCAGCAATACGACGAGCCCGCCGAGTTGCTGACGCGGCCGGCCAACGATTTCGTCGCGCGGTTCATCGGGCTCGGGCGCGGCTATCGCTGGCTGCAGCTCCTTGACGCGACGGGTCTGCCGCTGCACGATCTGCACCGGATCCCGCAAAACCGTCCGCCCGATGCCGGTTTTACTGACGGGTGGGCGCTGGTCGTCGACTCCGCGGGCGCGCCGGTGGGTTGGCTCGACGCCGAGAGGCTGCGGAGCTGCCGCGCGGGCGCGCCGCTGGCGAACCACGTGTCCGCCGTCGGCTCCCTCTTTCGCCCGGGCGGCAACCTCAGCCAGGCACTGGACTCGGCGCTGTCGTCACCGTCGGGGGTGGGCGTCGCGGTTGACGACGGCGGTCGGGTGATCGGCGGCATCCTGCCCGCCGACGTGCTGGCGGCGGCGGACGCCCGCCGGAGGGCCTGACCGGTGCACTACCTGCTGACCCACCTCGGCCAGGCCTGGGCCCTCACCGCGGTTCACCTGCGACTGGCGCTGGTGCCGGTGCTGATCGGCCTGGCGATCGCGGTGCCGCTGGGTGTTCTCGTGCAGCGCGTGCCGGTCGCCCGCCGGCTGACGACGATCACCGCCAGCGTCGTGTTCACCATTCCCTCGCTGGCACTGTTCGTGGTGCTGCCCGTGATCATCGGAACCCGGATCCTCGACGAGGCCAACGTGATGGTGGCGCTCAGCGCCTACACCGCGGCGCTGCTGGTGCGCGCGGTGCTCGAGGCGCTCGATGCGGTGCCGGCGCACGTACGTGACGCCGCCACCGCGGTCGGCTATCCCCCGATCAAGCGCGTCCTGAAAGTCGAGCTGCCGCTCTCCGTACCGGTGTTGATCGCGGGGTTGCGGGTGGTGGTGGTGACCAACATCGCGATGGTCTCGGTCGGTTCGGTGATCGGCATCGGCGGCCTGGGCACCTGGTTCACCGAGGGGTATCAGACCGACAAGAGCGACCAGATCGTCGGCGGGATCATCGCGCTGTTCCTGCTGGCGGTCGTCGTCGACTCACTCATCGTGCTGGCCGGCCGCGCGGCGACGCCGTGGGCGCGCACCGGCGGCACCGCCCGCCGCCGCCGGGTGACGGCTCCCGTGGTCGGCGGCGCCCGGTGAACTTCGTGGCACAGGCGGTCTCCTATCTGCTGACCGCCGACAACTGGACCGGTCCCGTCGGGCTGGCGGCACGCGTCGTGGAACACATCGAGTACACGGCGATCGCTGTCGGCGCGTCGGCGGTGATCGCCGTTCCGCTCGGGCTGATCATCGGGCACACCGGCCGCGGCACCCTGCTGGTGGTGGGTGCGGTCAACTCGCTGCGGGCGCTGCCGACGCTGGGCGTGCTGCTGCTGGGCGTGCTGGTGTTCGGGCTGGGCATGGGGCCGCCCCTGGCGGCGCTGATGCTGCTCGGCGTGCCACCGCTGCTGGCCGGCACTTACGCGGGCGTCGCCGGCGTCGACCGGACGGTCGTGGACGCGGCCCGCGCGATCGGCATGACAGAGACCCAGGTGTTGCTGCGCGTCGAGGTGCCGAATGCGCTGCCACTGATCCTCGGCGGGCTGCGGAACGCGACCCTGCAGGTGGTCGCGACCGCGACGGTGGCCGCGTACGCCAGCCTCGGCGGCCTGGGCCGCTACCTGATCGACGGGATCAAGGAGCGCGAGTTTCAGCTCGCGCTGGTGGGTGCGCTGATGGTGGCCGTGTTGGCGCTGGCCCTGGACGGCCTGCTCGCTGTGGCGGTGTGGGCGTCGGTGCCCGGGACCGGCCGCCTGCGCGGGTGGGCTGGTCACACTTACCGGCTGACGTGCCGCGGCTCGCGGCGACGTTCTACGGTAGACGGGTGAGTTCAGCCCCCTCCGATCCCAACCGGCGCGTATGGCAAGCGATGTTGACCTGGCGCGCACAGGATGTCTCACGCATGGAGTCGGTGCGAGTCCAGGTGTCCGGCAAGCGAATTCGGGCCAACGGCCGCATCGTCGCCGCGGCCACCCCGACGAACGCGGCGTTCGGCGCCTACTACGAACTGCAGACCGACGAGACCGGCGCCACCAAGCGCTTCGGGTTGACCGTCACGTTGGCCGAACGGGAACGCCAGCTCGCCATCGCCCGCGACGAGGAGAACATGTGGTTGGTGACCGACCACCAGGGGGAGCGGCGCGCCGGCTATAACGGGGCTCTCGACGTCGACGTGGTGTTCAGCCCGTTCTTCAACGCGCTGCCGATCCGGCGCCTCGGCCTTCACGAGCGGGCGGACTCGGTGGCGCTGCCGATGGTGTACGTGAACGTCCCCGACATGTCGGTCTCCGCCGCGACGGTCAGCTATACCAGCGAGGGCCGCCTCGACGGCATCAAGTTGCGCTCGCCCGTTGCCGACACCGTCGTGCGCGTCGACGAGGATGGGTTCATCCTGGACTACCCCGGCTTGGCAGAGCGGATCTGATCACCCCGCCCGCCCGTCCGGCGGCGGCCAGTTCCTCCCGCCAGTCCTCCGCGCCGATCACGACGTGGACGATCTCGCTGCGCGGGAAGCTGTCGTAGCGGGTGCGGGCCGCGTGGCCGGCCTCGACGAGTTCGGCGACTGAGTTGTGCGTATCCAGCGATTCGCGCGCGCGGCTCAGCAGTTCGATGGCCCGGTCCGCCGCCGTGAGGAGCTCGCGGGAGTTGCCCTCGCACATCGCCCGCACCAGGTCGGGGGCCGTGGCCGCGACCCGCGTCCCGTCGCGGAACGACCCCGCGGCCAGCGCGAAAGCCAGCGGTACCTCGCCTGCGATGATGGCCAGCGCCTCGGCCAGCAGGTGCGGAAGATGCGAGATCGCGGCGGCGGCGGCGTCGTGCTCCTCGGACTTGGCGGGCAACACCATCGCGCCGCAGTCCAACGCCAGCGTCATCACCATGGACCACACCGCCGGGTCGACATGGTCGTCCACGCTGAGCACCCACGGTGCCCTGGTGAACAGCCCGACGTGGCCGGCCGCCCACCCCGAGTGCGCGGTGCCCGTCATCGGATGGCCCCCGACGAAGCGCTTCCGCAGCCCGGCCGCGGCCACCTCGTCGAGCACGGCGCACTTGACGCTGGTGACGTCGGTGAGCGGGCAGTCCGGCGCCACGTCACGGATGTGGCCGAGCATGCTCGGCAGCGCCGGCATGGGGACGGCGAGCACGATCAGCGCGTCGGTGGCGGCGGCCCGGGTGAGCGTGGCGGTCAGATCGGTGGTGGCGTCGAAGCCGTCGGCGACCGCGCCGTGCGCGCCCTCGACCGAGCGGTTGTAGCCGAACACCTCGCGGCCGGCCGCCCCCGCGGCCCGCATGATCGAGCCACCGATGAGGCCCAGCCCAAGCACGCATACGGGTGTCTTCGAGACGGGGTGCGTAGCGGTGCCGGCCACAGTGCAAGGTTGGCACAGTTCGACGCGCGGTGGCGCTTGCCCTGCCGTGGTCGGGCGGCGTTCGTGGGGACCTTCGTCTGGTCAGGGGCCTGGCCAGGGACTACCGTAGGCGCCCATGGGAGCACAACGGGCCTCAGCCCAGGGCCTGTCCGCCGACACGCCGGACGGATTCGGCGTGGCGGTAGTGCGCGAAGAGGGCAAGTGGCGCTGTTCCGCGATGGCTTCCAAGTCGCTGACGAGCCTCAAGGCCGCCGAGACGGAACTGCGCGAACTGCGCAGCGCCGGGGCCGTGTTCGGCCTGCTCGACATCGACGACGAATTCTTCGTGATCCTGCGGCCGGCGCCGTCGGGGACCCGGCTGCTGCTCTCGGACGCCACCGCGGCCCTGGACTACGACATCGCCGCAGAGGTCCTGGACAAGCTGGACGCGGACATCGACCCCGAGGATCTGGAAGACTCCGACCCGTTCGAGGAGGGCGACCTGGGGCTGCTGTCCGACATCGGGCTGCCCGAGGCGGTGCTGGGCGTGATCCTCGACGAGAGCGACCTGTACGCCGATGAGCAGCTGGGTCGCATCGCCCGGGAGATGGGCTTCGCGGACGAGCTGTCGGCCGTGATCGACCGCATGGGTCGGTGATCGGCGACGAGGATCTGATCCGCTCGGCATTGGCGGTCGCCGCGACGGCGGGCCCGCGCGACGTGCCGGTCGGCGCGGTGGTCATCGGTCCCGACGGAACCGAGCTGGCCCGGGCGGTGAACGCCCGTGAGGTGCTGGGCGACCCCACCGCGCACGCCGAGATCCTGGCCATGCGGGCGGCGGCACGCGTGCTCGGCGACGGCTGGCGCCTGGAGGGCACCACGCTGGCGGTCACCCTCGAACCGTGCACCATGTGCGCGGGCGCGGTGGTGCTGGCGCGCGTCGGGCGGCTGGTCTTCGGCGCGTGGGAACCCAAGACCGGGGCGGTCGGCTCGCTGTGGGACGTGGTGCGTGACCGCCGCCTCAATCACCGGCCACAGGTGCGGGGCGGCGTGCTGGCCGACGAGTGCGCCGCGCCCCTCGAGGAGTTCTTCGCCCGGCAGCGATTGGGGTGAGCCTGTTGCGTCGGGATTGCCGCCGTGGCTGTGGTTGGGCGGCAAGCGCAACCATCGCCGCAGTCTGGGCGGGTGCCAGCGACGGCTCTGCGACGAGATTGCGACCGTGGCTGTAGTTGGGTGGGCAAGCACAACCATGCCGCAATGTGGGCGGGTGCCAGCGATTGGGGTGAGCGGCGGTCCGTTCGGTAAGCTGCCTGGCGGTGGCGTGTCCGAGCGGCCTAAGGAGCACGCCTCGAAAGCGTGTGACGGCTAACACCGTCCGAGGGTTCAAATCCCTCCGCCACCGCCAAACTCTCTCGGGGTGCGCACTGTGTGCGGCTCAGGAGGGGCTGCCGGCCAGCGTCCGCGCGGCCTGCACCTCGCTGTCTCGGAAGGGCCGCCCGTCGGGCTGCAGCAGGTCGTGGAACCACACCTTCGGCACCGACGTGTACGGGTGGTCCCAGGAGTCCCAGGGGAAGTAGGTCTGCGTCTTCCCGGCGACCAAGCCCCAGTTGAAGGCGCCGACGTTGTGCCGCTTGGCGACCGGCAGGATCGATTCGATGGTGCTGCCCTGCGGCCTGGCCATGTACTCCGTGCAGATGATCGGCCGCCCCAGCGGCGCGAGCTCGGCGATCCGGGACTCGAATCCGGTGGGCTCGGCGTAGGAGTGGAACGTGATCACGTCGGCGTTGCTGAGCTGGATGTCGCTGATCGGGCTGCGGCCGCCCTGCTCGCCCTGGTCGCCGCCGCGCCACACGCCGCTGGTCAGCGGCTGGCTGGGATCGACGGCGCGCGCCCAGCGGAACACCTGGGGCAGCAGCTCCGCCACGCGGTCCAGCTTGTCTTTGCGCTCAACCTTGGCGTACACACGCGCGGGGTTGTCGGGCTCGTTCCACAGGTCCCAGCCCAGGACGCGGTTGTCGCTGCGAAATTGGGTCAGGACGCTCGTAACGTAGTCGTGCAGGACGCCGGTGTAGCCCGGGTCGCCGAGCCGTTCGGCGCCGGGGCTCTGCACCCACCCGGAGTTGTGGACGCCGGGCCGCGGTGCGCGCTGGGGCCCGATCTTGGGCAGCGGATCCCAGCAGGAGTCGAAGAAGACGAACAGCGGCCGGATGCCGTGGCTCGCCGCGATCCCGACGAACTGGCCGAGCCGGTTCTGAAACCCGCGCGGGTCCTGCGCCCAGAGCTGGTCGTGCAGGAACACCCGTACGCTGTTGAACCCGTACGACCTCGCCCAGCCCAGCTCGGTATTGATGCGCCGTGGGTCGTAGGTGCCGGGCTGGAACATCTCGAGCTGGTTGATGGCGTTGGACGGGATGTAGTTCGCGCCGACCAGCCAGCCCTGGGCCTGGTACCACCGGTTCGCCCGGTCGGGCGACCACCGGGTGATCTCGCCGGACGAGCGGGGCGCCGGTTCCGCGCGACCGCGGGGCGCCTGCACCATGGCCGCGCCCGCTGCCAGGAGCAGCGGTAGCTTCAGCGCGGTTCGACGGTGCACGAACCGACGATAAATTTCCGGTCGCGCTGTCCCCGGCATTTGCGCAGCGCGTCGCGCGAGCTCACAGGTATGGCAAAGATTGTTATCCGCCTGTGACCTAGCGGGATTGGCGGCTGGCCGTCCCGTCCCCTCTCACGCGAGTGCCGCGGGCGGCGTGCCACATGGGTTGAGGGCTAACGGGTCTCGGCTTGGACTTCCCCGTTCCGAATCAAAGGCGCTGCGACGGAGGGATTTTGACACAGATCACCGACGCCGGCGTCCAAGCGCTGACGACCAGCGGCAGCGAGACAGTCTCACCGCCGGCGGTCACCTCGACCGCCCACCGGCCATCGGTGGGCAGCACCGCCTCGATATCGAAGAAGGCGAACCCGGGGAATTCGCCGATGGACGCCTCCGGCACCTCGAATCGGTGGGCGAGCGAGTCGTCCAGTGCCGGGGACTTGAGTTCCACGTCGACACGCCGATCCGAGTCGTCGGTCTCGGACCTCGTGAGGACCACGAGCACGAACCGGACCCGGCGGTCGGGCCCGACGGCGAACCTCGACAGGACGCCGCCCGTCACGTTGAGTTTATTGTCTACGGTCGCGGCGGCTTCGGCTAAGAAGGCCCCGGTAACCAACACACGCTGAACCTACAATGCCGATCCGATCCGCGCAGGTGAACAGCCCCTAAACCCCGATGCCGCCGTTTGCGGCCCTGGTAGTGGGGAACGCGGCCGCTGAGTGTCGGGATCGCGCGGCGACCGGTTGATGGACAGTTGCCAAAGTGGCTTCAAAGATCACCCCAAATGGCGCAATACTAGGTGCGTGTCTGATCGCAACGTGCTGGGCGGCCCGCTCGAACCGTGCGGCAGCGAACCGCTGACCGGGTACTACCGCGACGGGTGCTGCTCGACGGGGCCCGAGGACCTGGGGCGACACACCATCTGCGCGGTGATGACCGCCGAGTTCCTCGAGCATCAACGATCCATCGGCAACGACTTGCTGACGCCGATTCCCGAGTACCGGTTTCCCGGTTTGCTGCCCGGCGACCGCTGGTGCGTGACCGCCGTCAACTGGCTGCGGGCCCACGAGGACGGCTGCGCCGCACCGGTGGTGCTAGCGTCCACACACGAGCGCACACTCGAGGTGGTGCCGCTCGAGGCGCTGCTGGAACACAAGGTCGACGTCCCCGACGATCTCGCTAACTTGTAGGTCCCCCTCGCCCGTCGGCGAGGCGGGTCAACGACGGCTCCGCGCCGTCCCGCTGGTGCCCGGGTACGGCGCCGCGAAGGCGGGCGTCGTGGACGTGACGAGGAACCTCGCGGTCAAATGGGCGGGCAAGGGAGTCCGGGTGAACGCGGTCGCGCCCGGCACGATCGACACCCCGATGACGGCTCCCATGCACGCCGCGCCCGAACTGGTGGAGTCGGCGCTAGCCCACATCCCGCTGCGCCGCCTGGGATTCGCCGGTGAGATCGCACCCACGATCGCCTTCCTGTGCATCGAGCAGAGCAGCTACACCAGCGGGGCGCTCTTCGTGGTCGACGGCGCGTCGGACTGCGTCTGAAGGAGGGATGACAACCGTGACAACCGCACTGCGGCCCGAGGATCTCTACCACACCGGCATCGTCGTGCCCGACCTCCACGCGGCGATGGACCGCCTGAGCGCGCTCGCGGGTTACCGCTGGATCACCCCGATGAGCTACACGCTGCCGGTCCGCACCGCGACCGAAAGCCGCGAACTGACTTCGACATTCGTGTATTCGCTGCAGGCCCCACACGTGGAGCTGATCCAGGAGGTCCCCGGCAGCCCGTGGACGTCGGCGCCCGGCAACGCCATCCACCACCTCGGCTACTTGACCGACGACCTCAGCGCGACCGCGCGATCGCTCGAGGAGCACGGTTTCGCCTTCGAAGCCACCGCCGATGTCTCGCCACCCGGTCTCGCGTTGTTCGCCTACTACGTCGACAGCTTCGGCACCCGCATCGAAATCGTCGACCGTTCGCTGTTCCCCGATTTCGGCGCCTTCCTGCGATCGCTGGCGCCGGAGGGCTGACGTGCTGTTGACGGTACTGCGCTTCAACTTCGCCTCCCCGCACGGCGACCCGCGCACCCAAAGCCGGTTACTCTCCGCCGCACTCGAATTGGCGCAGTGGGGCGAGTCGCGCGGCATCACGTCGATCAGCGTTGACGAGCATCACGCGACCGGACACGGTTGGAGCTGCAACCCCATCATGGCGGCGGCCATGTTCCTCGCCCGGACGTCGACGCTGATCGCCAGCGTGGACTGCGCGCTGGGGCCCCTGTGGAACCCGGTGCGGCTCGCCGAGGACATCGCCCTCGTCGACAACATGAGCCGCGGCCGACTGCACACCACCGTTGGCCTCGGCTACCGCACGGTCGAATACGACGCCCTCGGAGCCGATTTCGGCCGGCGCGGCGCGTTGATGGACGCCCTCGTCGAGGGCATGCTCTCGGTCTGGTCGGGCAACGACGCGGGCATCTGCGCCGGAACGTGGACGCGGCCGCACCCGCCGCTGTATGTCGGCGGGGGTGCGCGCGCGACCGCGCGGCGCGCCGCCCGCTTCCGGTTGCCGCTCAGCCTGGCGGACCACCTGCCCGAGGTGGCCGCGTATTATCGTCACGTCTGCGCCGAGGCCGGCGTGACGCCGTTCATCCTCATGCCGGGGCCGGTCAACCGTGGCATGATCTACCTGCACGAGGACCCCGAGCGCGCGTGGGCGGATTTGGGCGAGCATATCCTTTGGGAGGCAGTCACTTACGGCAGTCACTTACGGCGAGTTGTCCACCGACCAGCGTTCGCTGATGCATCTGCCGGGTGTGCGCACCCTCGACGAGGTCAGAGCGTCGGGGCGGTACCGGTTCCTCACGCCCGACGAGCTGATCGCCGAGATTCGCGACGCGGGCGACTATGGCCCGCTGGTCATGCATCCGCTCGTCGGGGGCATGCCCGTCGACGAAGCGTGGAAGTCGGTGCAGCTGCTCACCGACACGGTCCTGCCCGCCCTCGCTACTCCCCGGGGCGGTGTCAGTCGGACTCGGCCCTCGCGCTGACGTCGGGCTGCGCAAGGCCCTTGCCGCAGTTCACCCGCCGTTCAACTCCCATCCGGACTCTCCCGACCGGTTACGCACTCGCGAAAGGGGTATCTCGCGGACGTCGGAATCAACGACGATATGGGAGGTCCGATGAAAGCACGGAAGGCTCAAGCCAAGCACGCAATCGCGTTGGTGGGCGGTGCCGCCACGATCGGCCTGGCGGTCGCCCTCGCCGGCAGCGCGGGCGCAACCACGGTGGCAAACAACGCGCCCAAGGCGCCGCCCACCTCGTCCAGCCCGGCGCCCCCGCCACCGGTCAACGGGAGCAACGGTGGCGGCAACGGCGTGAACGGCGGTGCGGGGGGACCGGCGGGTGGTGCTGGAGGGGCCGGCGGTGGCGCCGGGGGTGGCGGCGGCTAAGCCGCCACCCACCCACAGCACCCACCGCGCCCACCGGCGAAATTGCACTGGAGGTCGCGGACTTGCCGCGGATCGCAGCCGCCGCGGCAGCCTCGGCGCGATCAAGACGTCTCAGCGCGGCTTCCGCCTCCAGTGCGGGCTCTTGACTGCCTCCAGGGCCTCGGTCACGCAATCATCGAGCGGGCGCCGCGGGGCTGGCTGACGTACCCAGCGCTGAAACGCGAAATCGGCGGCCGCAAAGGCGAGTTGGACCAGCAGGGCGGGGCGGATGTCATGTTCGGGGTCGGCGCCCATGCGGTCACCGATCAGTTTCGCGGCGCGCTCCTTGTCGCCGGGCATGTGAATGGTGGCCTTCTCGAGTAGGCCGGGCGCCCCGAGCAGCGCCTCCCGCCATTCTTCGATGTCGGCGTGGTCAAACGAGCCGATCCGGGAGACGATGGCGTTGATCAGCGCAACGTCCGGCGGCTCCCGCGCGGGCCGCTGCTCGAGCAGGTTCACGATGGCGGCACCGCCGTGACGCACGGGCGCCAGCAACAGGTCCTCTTTGGCGGGCATGTGTCGGAACAGCGTGCGCGGCGAGATCCCGGCCGCGGCGGCGATTTCCTCGGTCGTGACGACGTCGTATCCGCGCTCGACGAACAGGCGGATCGCCGCGCGCCGGATGTCGGCGCGGATCTGCGCGCGCTGGCGTTCCCGCAGCGACTCTCCGCCGACGGTCACCGGAAGCAGCCGATCCCGCCGTCGACGTGAATGGTCTGGCCGGTGATGAAGGTGGCATCGCTGCCGAGCAGGAAGGCGACCAGCGCGCCTACGTCCGAGCGCACGTCGCCGATGCGCTTCATCGGAACCCGCTTGACCGCCTTCGCGTAATCGTCGGGCGCGAACTGTTTCCAGAGCTTGACGCCGTCCGACTCGGCGAACGGGCAGACAACATTGACGCGCACGTTGTCGCGCCCCCACTCCAGCGCGGCGACCTTGGACAACCCGCGGATGCCCTCCTTCGCCGCGGCGTAGCCGCCCCACCTCGGTTCGCCGCCGGTGCCCGTCCCCGAGCCTAGGTTCACGATCGACCCGCCGCCCGCTTCCACCATCAACGGATGCACCGCCTGCATGAGCAGGAAGGATGCCCGCGGACCGACGTCGTGGCCCAGCGCCCAGTCCTCGAGGGTGATGTCCACGAACCGCTTCGGCTCGTTGGTGGCTATCGCGTTGTTGACCAGGCCGTGCACGGCGCCGAACGCCTCGACCGCGGCGGCCGCGATGCGCGGCGCGCTCTCCGGGTTGCGCAGATCGGCCACCAGCCCCTCGGCTCGGCCCAGCTGCCGCAACTCCGCGGTGGTCGCGCGCAGCTTCTCGTCCTGGATGTCGACCAGCAGCACCGACGCGCCGCGCTCGAGCAGGGCCGCGGCGACGCCCTTGCCGACGCCCTGCGCCGCGCCGGTCACGATCGCGACGTGCCCGCGCATCGAGTCGGGATGGGCGTAGGTCATCGCGTCGGCGCCCCCGCCGCGAGCTTCGGCGCGGGGCGGCCCGCGAAGAGGGGCAGATCCAGGTAGGTCTTGATGCCGGGGCCGGCCGCGCAGACGTCCGGGATGGCGTTGACGCAGTGGTTGGCGGTGGCCACGACGCCCGGGTTCTTCACCAGCCCCTCGGCGATCGTCTCGGGCTGTAACCCCTTGAAGGTGAGGCTCACGGTGGGGTCGCCGGTGATCTCCACCTCGAAGCGTTCGCCGCGGCCGCCGAAATCCCAGGCCGGGTCCAGGTTCTCCTCGCCCATCAGCCAGTTGACCGCCGCCGTGATGACCGGTTCGCCATCGACGAGGGCCTGCCAGCGGAATCGCCGCGCGGCCACGGCTCCCGTGGTGATCGGGAACGGGGCATAGTCGATGTCGGCGGTCGCCACCGCGACGTCCTGAATGGTCCTGATGTTCGGATCGATGCGAAACCCCATGTGGTCGGCGATCATTCGCACCGACTGCTTGAACCCCGCCTCCAGCAGGCTCGCCATGGGGCCCTGCATGGCTTCCTCGGGCGTGCCGCCGAAACCCATGATGTGGCGCACCACGTCGGGGGCGTTGTAGGTGCGGATGTCGGAGAACTCCTCGGCGCGGATGTGGGTGACCGCCGACGAAAGCCCCGACAGCATGAGCGGGAATCGCTCGGTGATGCCGCCCGGGTGGATCCCCGAACCGTGCAGGGTCACCCCGGCCTCGATCGCGGCGTCGGCGACGGCCCGGTGCCGCGGGTTGCCCGGGTCCGGGTAGACCCAGCCGACCGGGGTCACGACGTTCTTTCCGGACCGCAGGATGGCGATCACCTCGTCGTCGTTGGGGATCAGCGGGCTGTACACCACGCAGTCGGCTTCCGTGGCGATCACGTCCTCGAGGCTGTTGGTGGCGGTGACGCCCAGCGCACCAAGGCCGAGGAACTCGCCCACGTCCCGGCCGTTCTTGTCGGCGGAATGCGCCCAGCAGCCGACGAGTTCGAGTTGCGGATGATTGAGGACGCACTCGATCGCGGCCCGGCCCACACCTCCCGTCGCCCACTGGATGACACGGAGCTTGGTCGGGCTGCTCATCGATGAACCTCCGGTAGAAAGCGGTGCGCCTGGCGCCTCGCACGGCACAGTATGACCACCTGGCAGTGACTGTCAACAAACAAAAGCGCGCCGAAACCGCCCGCAACCGGGCCGGTGCACTGGATAATTCGGGCACCACAGAAACCGCCGAACCCGTGGGAGGGATCGTGCACCGGACGCTCGTCGCCGCGATGGCATTGGCTTTCGCCTGTTGGCCCGCCCTGCCGAGGGCCGCGGCCGACAACCCGGTCTGCACGCCGACGGAGTGCACCTTCCTATCCCCGTCGCACAACATCAGCTGCGAGATGAACTTCAACCGCAACGAGATACCCGACGAGACCTACTGCCAGACCAACTCCCCGCCCCAGTCGGTGACGATGACCACCAGCGGCTCATTCAAGAGCTGCACGGGCGACTCCTGCCTGGGCAACTCAGCGCAGGGCACCCCCACGCTCGCCTACGGCCAAAACGCCGGAGTCGGCCCGTTCAACTGCCGCTCGGAGAGCGGCGGGGTGACCTGCACCGTGACCTCGGGCCGCGGCTTCACCCTGTCGACCGCCGGCATAACATCCGTCGGATGACGGACACCCCCATGAGCACCTCGTTGGAACCCACCCCCGAGCAGTTCGCGGCGTTGGCGGCCCGGGCGGCGGACGCGCCCGTCGTGATGGTCAACCTGCTGAAGTTCAAGACGCCGGGCGGCGTGGAGTCCTATCGGCGTTACGGGCGTGAGGTGGCTCCGCATCTCGAACGCGTCGGCGCCACCGTGCGCTATCTCGGCGCCGCGCCCGCGTTCGTCATTGGTGACGGGGAAAAGCCTTGGTGGGACGCCATTCTCATCGTCGAATACCCGACTCCGCAGGCGTTCATCGACATGGTGACGACGCCCGAATACGTCGCGGTGCACGAACATCGCGCCGCCGGGCTCGACCGCGGCGACCTCATCGCGACGTCCGTCTGGTCGCTGGGGGACTGACCCGCTGCCGATCGGCTCCTGACGCTCGGGACCTTTGGCCACTAGGAACCGCCCCGCCGGGCCGGTTAGCGTCGTGCGGAGAACCCCACATCGAGAGTCTTGAGTCATGCGTGAATTCAGCGTCCCGGCGGGCTTCACCGTCGGTGAGCACGACAACATCGTCAGCAGCGTGTACTCCCACGAGCGCGACGACCCCAACCACGTGATCTTCCGGCGCCTGGTCGACGGCGTCTGGACGGACGTCACGTGCGCCCAGGCCGCCGAGCAGATCCGGCAAACCGCGCTGGGCCTCATCGCCGAGGGGGTGAACCCGGGCGACCGGGTGGCCATCCTGTCGGGCACCCGCTACGAGTGGGTGATCCTGGACTACGCGATCCTTTCGGTGGGTGGGGTCACGGTGCCGATCTACGACACATCCTCGGCCGAGCAAGTGCGCTGGGTGCTGGAGGACTCCGGCGCGGTGCTGGTGATCGCCGAGACCGACGCGCATGCGCAGCTGGTCAAGGAACTCGCCAACGAGCTGCCGAACCTGCGCCACATCCTGCACCTCGAGTCCGGGGGATCCGCCGCGCTCGACCAGCTGGCCGAGGCGGGGAAGTCGGTCGACACAGGTCAACTCGACCAGCGCCTGGCCGGGCTGCGAGCGGCCGACGCCGCGACGCTGATCTACACGTCGGGCACGACCGGGCGCCCGAAGGGCTGCCAGCTGACGCACTCGAACCTGCTGTACGAGACCCGGGGTGCCGCGGAGTGCTTCCCGACGCTGCTGCGCAAGGGCGAACGGCTCCTCGTCTTTTTGCCGCTGGCCCACGTGCTGGCACGCGCGTTGTCGATGTCGGCGTTCGCCAACAAGGTCACCATCGGCTACACCAGCGACATCAAGAACCTGGTGCCCACCCTCGCCGTCTTCAAACCCACGGTGGTGGTGTCGGTGCCCCGAGTCTTCGAAAAGGTCTTCAACACAGCGGAATTGAGCGCGCGGGACAGCGGCCGCGGTTGGCTCTTCGACCTGGCCGCCCGCACCGCGATCGAGTGGAGCGCCGCGCAGGACACCGGGGGTGCCGGCCGGCTGTTGCGGGCGAGGCATGCCCTGTTCGACCGGCTGGTGTACGGGCGGCTGCGCGCCGCGCTGGGTGGCCAATGCCGTGCGGCCGTCTCGGGCGGTGCCCCGTTGGGAAAGCGATTGTGCCACTTCTACCGCGGTGCCGGGCTGACCGTATACGAGGGCTACGGCCTGACCGAGACCAGCGCCGCGATCACCCTTAACCGGCTCGGCGAAGAACGGGTCGGCACCGTGGGAAAGCTGTTGCCGGGCAACAGCATGGCGATCGCCAACGACGGCGAGGTGCTGGTCCGCGGCGGCGTCGTGTTCGGTGGCTACTGGCACAACGAGACGGCCACCGGCGAGGCGATCGTCAACGGGTGGTTCCACACGGGCGACCTCGGATCGGTGGACGACGACGGCTTCCTGTCGATCGTTGGCCGCAAGAAGGAGATCATCGTGACCGCCGGCGGCAAGAACGTCGCCCCGGCCGTCCTCGAGGACCAGCTGCGGGCCCACCCGCTCATCAGCCAGGCGATGGTCGTCGGGGACAACAGGCCGTTCGTCGCCGCACTGATCGCGATCGATCCGGAGGGCTTCGACGTGTGGAAGCAGCACCACGGCAAGGCGGCCACCGCCTCGGTCGCGGACCTGGCCGACGACCCCGACCTGGTGAGCGAGATCGACCAGGCCGTGAAGGCCGCCAACCAGGCGGTGTCGAACGCCGAATCGATCCGCAGGTTCCACATCCTGCCCGTCGACTTCACCGTGCTCACCGGCGAGCTGACCCCGACCCTCAAAGTCAAGCGCAACGTCGTGGCCGCCCGGTTCGCCGACGAGATCGACGCGCTCTACGCCAAGAGGTGACGGTAAGGAGATCCGCGATGTCCGTGTTGATGACGGGGTTTCCCGGTTTTCTCGGCAGCGCACTGTTGCCGAGGATCCTCAAGCGCACCGACGGCTCGGCGATCTGTCTGGTGCAGTCGAAGTTCGCCACGCAGGCGGAGCGCCGCGCCAGCGAGCTGGTCTCGGCGGATCCCTTCCTGGAGGGCAGGATTCGGTTGGTCGAGGGCGACATCACCCAGCCCGGGCTGGGGCTGGCGGCCGACGCCCTCGCCGGGGTCACCGAGGCGTGGCATCTTGCCGCCGCGTACGACCTCACCGTGGCCCGGGACGTCGCCGTCCGGGTCAATGTCGAGGGCACCCGCAACGTGCTGGACGCGCTCGGGCGCTGCCCGAAATTGAGTCGCCTGCACTACTTCAGCACCTGCTACGTCAGCGGCCGCTATGCCGGTCCGTTCGCCGAGGACGACCTCGAGGTGGGGGCACCGTTCAACAATTACTACGAGGAAACCAAGAACCTCGCCGAGGCGGACGTGCGCTGGCACATGTCCGCGGGCATGCCGGCAACCATCTACCGCCCCTCGATCGTGGTCGGCGACAGCCGCACGGGGGAGACGCAGAAATTTGACGGCCCTTACTTCGTCATGCGGTTGCTGTTGCGGCAGCCGCGACGCGCGATCGTGCCGATGGCCGGTGATCCGATGATGACGCGGGTCAACGTGGTGCCGCGCGACTTCGTCATCGACGCCGTCGATCACCTGAGCGGCCTCCCCGATTCGCAGGGCCGGACCTACCAGCTGGCCGATCCGCGTCCGCTGACTGTCGACGAGATGGCGGACGCCCTGGCCGAGGCGACCGGGCGGGAATTGGTCAAGGTCCGGCTGCCGCGGAAGCTGGCGAGGGCGTCGCTGGCCCACGTTCCGGGCGTGCAGAAGCTGTTCGGGATCCCGCCCGAGCTCGTCGATTACTTCACGCTCCCAACGCATTACCTGACGGACCACACCCGCGCCGACCTCGCGGGCAGCGGTATCGAGGTGCCCGCTTTCCGTAGCTATGTCGACCGGCTGGTCCGATTCGTGCGCGGCCATCCCGAGCTCGGTTCGGCGGCGATGTTCTGAGAGTGCTTGCGTGACGACGACTCCGTCACTGTCTAATGGGTGGATGGAACTGATGATGCCCACCGACGCTATCTTCCTGATGGGGGAATCCCGCGAGCACCCCATGCATGTCGGTGGGCTGCAGTTGTTCGAGTTGCCCGACGGTGCCGGACGCGGTTTCGTCCGGGAGCTCTATGACGAGCTGATCGCGCAGCGGGACTTCCAACCCACCTTCCTCAAGCACCCGGCGGCGTTCGTGGGCGGCGTCGCGAATCTCGGTTGGTCGTACGACAGGGACATCGACGTCGACTACCACGTCCGGCGCTCGGCGCTGCCGTCGCCCGGGCGGGTCCGCGAACTTCTCGAGCTGACGTCGCGGTGGCACAGCAGCCTGCTCGACCGGCATCGCCCGCTGTGGGAAACCCACATCATCGAGGGCCTGAAAGACGGCCGGTTCGCGGTCTACACGAAGGTGCATCACGCTCTCATCGACGGCGTGTCGGCGCAGAAGCTGATGCAGCGCACCCTGTCGAGCGACCCGGCCGACACCGAGATTCGGGCGCCGTGGGGCCTGCCCAAGCGAAAGCGCAAGCCGCGCCCGTCATCCCGGTTGAACTCGCTGCTCCAAATCGCGGGTTCCGTTGCGGCGCTTCCTCCGTCGACCGTGTCGCTGGCTCGTGCGGCGCTGCTCGAACAGCGGCTGACATTGCCCTTCGGCGCCCCACGCACCATGTTGAACGTCAAGATCGGCGGCGCCCGCCGCTGCGCGGCGCAGTCGTGGTCGCTGGAGCGGATCAAGAACGTCAAGAAGGCGTCGGGAGTGACGGTCAACGACGTCGTGCTAGCGATGTGTTCCGGCGCCCTGCGCTACTACCTGCTTGAGCACAACGCCCTGCCGGACGCGCCGCTGCTCGCCATGGTTCCGGTGAGCCTGCGCAGCGAGGACGAGGCCGACGCCGGAGGCAATCTGGTTGGGGCGATCCTGTGCAACCTCGCCACCGACACCGACGATCCGGCGCGGCGGTTGCAGACGGTCAGCGAGTCGATGCGCAACAACAAGAACGTCTTCTCGCAGTTGCCGCGCTTGCAGGCCTTGGCGCTGTCCGCGATGAACGTGGCATCACTGAGCCTGGCGGCCATCCCCGGCTGGGTCTCGTCGACGCCGCCGCCGTTCAACCTCGTCATCTCGAATGTCCCCGGGCCCACCGAGCCGATGTACTACGGGGGCGCCCGGCTCAACGGCAACTACCCGTTCTCCATCGTGCTGGACGGCCAGGCGCTGAACATCACCTTGGCCAGCAACGCCGACAACCTCGACTTCGGCCTGGTCGGGTGCCGGCGCAGCGTGCCGCACCTGCAGCGACTGCTCGCACACCTGGAGGAGTCGCTGAAGGACCTGGAACGCGCCACCGGGGTGTGACGGGTTGGCCAAGCTGAGTGCGGGTGTGCTGGTCTACCGGCTGTCCGACGGCGTCGTCGAGGTCCTGATCGCCCACCCGGGCGGCCCGTTCTGGGCCCGCAAGGACGATGGCGCGTGGTCGATCCCCAAGGGGGAGTACGCCGATGGGGAGGACCCCTGGGGCGTCGCGCAGCGCGAGTTCACCGAGGAACTCGGACTGGCGGTGCCCCCCGGTCCGCGAGCGGACCTCGGGGTGCTGAAACAACCCAGCGGCAAGGTGATCACCGCGTTCGCCGTGCACGGCGACCTCGACGTGACCGACGCGCACAGCAACACCTTCCTGCTCGAGTGGCCGAGGGGTTCGGGCACCATGCGGGAGTTCCCCGAGGTCGATCGTGTCGGCTGGTTCTCGGTGGCGCGGGCGCGCACCAAGCTGCTCAAGGGGCAGCTGCCGTTCCTCGATCGATTGATGTCGCAGCCGGCAGTGGCCGGCCTAACCGAAGGGACATGAGTCATGCAGACCGTGCGGACACCCGACGAGCGGTTCGACGACGTGCCCGATTTTCCCTACGCCCCACGGTATGCCGAGATACCCGACGCCGAGGGCGGCGAGCTGCGGGTCGCCTGGGTCGAGGACGGGCCGGCCGATGCCGACCCCGTGCTCATGCTGCACGGCGAGCCGTCGTGGTCGTACCTGTACCGCAAGATGATTCCGATCGTCGCCGCAGCCGGACACCGGGTCGTCTGCCCCGACCTCGTCGGGTTCGGCCGCTCCGACAAGCCGACTCGTCGGGAAGACCACACGTATGCCCGTCACGTCGAATGGATGCGCGCCCTCGCGTTCGACGTGCTCGACCTGCGCAACGCGACGTTGGTCGGGCAGGACTGGGGCGGGCTGATCGGGTTGCGGCTGGCCGCGGAGCATCCCGAACGGTTCGCCCGGCTGGTGGTCGCGAACACCGGTCTACCCAACGGGGATCAGCCGATGGCGGAGGTGTGGTGGCGCTTCCGGGAGGCCATCACGACGGCGCCGACGCTGAATGTCGGCTGGTTCGTGCAGGGCGGCTGCCGCCAGGAGATGAGCGACGAGGTCCGCGCGGGGTACGACGCGCCGTTTCCCTCCGACGAATTCTGCGCCGGGCCGCGCGCGATGCCGGGGCTGGTGCCGACCTCTCCGGAGGATCCGGCGGCGGCGGCCAACAAGGCGGCCTGGACCAAGTTGTCGGTGAGCCCGACGCCCATGCTCGTCGCCTTCAGCGACAGCGACCCCATCACGGGGCCGATGGGCGCGATCTTCCGGCGGGAGATGCGCGGTGCCCAAGGCATCGATCACCCCGTGATCCACGGTGCCGGCCACTTCCTGCAGGAGGACGCCGGCGAGGAGCTGGCCGGACACATCGTGGAGTTTCTGCGCCGCTGAGCCGGTCCGGGCCGCGGGCACAATGGTTGCATGACGACCGCGATGGCTGCATGAGGACCGCGTCGGCGCAAGCCGAATCCATGCTGCTGCAGCTGCTGGACCCGGCCAACCGCGCCGACCCGTACGAGGTGTACGCGCGGTTCCGCAACCGCGGGCCGCTGCAGCTGCCGGATTCCCACCTGGTCGTTTTCTCCAGCTACCGCGACTGCGACGAGGTGCTGCGCCACCCGTCGACGAGTAGCGACAACATGAACTCGACGGTCACGAAGCGACAGATTGAAGCCGGCGTGGCGCGGCCCCGGCAATTTCCGCCGGGGTTCCTGTTCCTCGATCCGCCCGACCACACCCGGCTGCGCCGGCTGGTGAGCAAGGCCTTCGCGCCGAAAGTCGTAAACGCTTTGCAGCCCGATGTCGCGGGCCTGGTCGACGGGCTGCTGGATGGCATCGCCGAGCGGGGACGTTTCGATGTCGTCGGCGACTTCGCCTATCCGCTGCCCGTCGCGGTGATCTGCCGATTGCTCGGGGTCCCGCTGGAGGACGAGCCTCAGTTCGGCCGGGCGTCGGCGGTGCTGGCGCAGGCGCTGGACCCGTTCGCCACCATCACGGGTGTCCCGCCGGAAGTGGTGAACCAGCGCATGCAGGCCGGCGCATGGCTGCGTGGTTATTTCCACAACCTGATCGACCGCCGTCGCGCCCATCCGGGGGACGACCTGTTGTCGTTGCTCATCGCGGTGGAGGAATCCGGCGATCAGCTGACCGAGGAGGAGATCGTCTCCACCTGCAACCTGCTGTTGATCGCGGGGCACGAGACCACCGTGAACCTCATCGGCAATGCCGTCCTGGCCATGCTCCGCGACCCCGCGCAGTGGACGGCGCTGGCCGCCGACGCCGGTCGGGCGCCCGCCATCGTCGAGGAAACCCTGCGGTACGACCCGCCCGTGCAGCTGGTCGGCCGCGTGGCTGCCGCCGACATGACCGTCGGGGGCGTCGACGTGCCGGCGGGCGACGTGATGATGCTGCTGCTGGCGGCGGCGCAGCGCGACTCGGCGGAGTTCGATTCGCCCGACACTTTCGACCCCGGGCGGGACGGGCTGCGGCATCTGGGATTCGGCCGTGGGGCGCACTACTGCCTGGGCGCTCCGCTGGCCCGCCTGGAAGCCGGCGTCGCCCTCTCGGCAGTGACGGCGCGTTTCCCGCGGGCACGCCTGGCCGGCGAGCCGCACTACAAGGCCAACGTCACCCTGCGTGGCCTGTCCACGCTAGCCGTCGAGGTCTAGCTCATTTGCGCGCCCTTTCTTGCGCGAGCGTGCGTGTTTGTACGGCGACACGCCGCGTTGGGTGTGCAACCGCGCACGCTCGCGGGCGTTAACTGCGCTCCCAGGGCGGGATTTCGTCCATCTTCTTGTAGTACTTCGCCAGGTGGCCCTTCACCCGGTCGACGTCCTTCTCGGGCAGGTTGACGCCGCCCCGCGCGCCATCCATGATGGCGCCGGCCGCCATGATCCCGCGCGGCACCGCCTTGAGCTCGCCGCCGATGACGTCGGCGATTAATAACTTGTATGCGGTGAAATTGTCCTTCTTCTCGCCGTCGTACCAGACGTGGGCATCGCGGTACTTTTCATTCGGCGCATCCTCGGCGCCGGCCCACTTGCGGACACGCTTCTCGGCGGCGTCGCCGTCCCACTTGCGGTCGCGGTCCGCCAACGGCAGATCCTGAAACGCTGCGACAGACATGCCGTTCGCGTGCCCGGGCCGGGCTGGGATTAAACCCGTTTCGGACGGCTTATCCACAGTTGGGGGTTCATCCACAGGTTGGCGGTTGGGGGTGTCGCGCGCCGCCGGGACCACCTATCTTCGAACATATGTGCGATTCGTTGAGCGCCGTCGAATTACGGTCGGCGACCGATGCGCAGCTGGTTGCGGCGATCGGCGACGGTGCGCGCGACGAGGCGATCGCCGCGGCGCGGCGGCTGGCCGCGATCGCGGAGTTCGTGGCCCGCCACGCCCAGGGCCCGACCGAGTCCGCGCATTGGTCGTGCGACAACTGGGACGCAATGGCCGCCGAGGTCGCTGCCGCCGGACACCTCAGCCATGCGCTGGCCTCCGGGCAGATGTACCTGGCGATGGCGCTGCGCACCCGGCTCCCCCGGGTGGGGGCACTGCTGGCCCGCGGGGCGATCAGTGTGCGGCTGGCCTCGGCGATCGTGTGGCACACCGACCTGATCACAGACCCCGACACCCTGGCCGTGGTCGATGCGGCGCTAGGCGAGGACGCCGC